>JBFWIW010000080.1:0-11390 GCA_050253535.1 Oscillospiraceae bacterium | reverse complement strand
GGCTTTTCGGTGTACAAGCCAATGACTGGGAACAGCACCGGTATTTTGAGCAAAAGGCTTTAGACCTTGCGAAAAAATATGATCGGCTCATTGGGGAAGATCCAAATGGAAAAGTTGCGTTTCCTTTCAGTGTAGAGGACAGCGAAAAACGACTTGCTATAATTTCCGATCGGATCAGCAATTTTGACATTGCAAGCCTTGATCTTATTGTGGATCAAGTAATATCCAGAGTGCCAGAGGAACAGGCTGACCGGCAGAACACCCTTATCCATGAGCTGCAAGGCATTAAAAGTGAATATGAACACTTCCAGCAAGAAAGGCTTGCTATTGACGTTCAAAAATTCGCCGGTGAGCCGGTTCTTGTCGTGAAATGGAGCGAAAACCCCGATTTGCAAACCGGCCAGACATTCCCCTTACATGAAGCGAACGCCATTTTCAAGAAATATGATGAAGCCTACCCGCAAGAACAAGGGTACGAAAAAACCGCCTTTTATCTTAAATATTGTCAGTCTGGAGAGTATGGACTTTATGAGGGACGGCAAGATTTTGGCGATCGAGAGGGCGGCGTAATAGATCATATTAAGGCTCTATGGGAATATGAGCTTAGACCGGAACAGAAAGTTTTACACGCAGCACACGGCAATGAAACGATCATTGAAAGCGCACAAGACGCTTTAGAACGCTTTGTTCCTTATCTGCAAGCCCATGATACATTAGGGAAACTTTCCGATTATACCGAAAGGCAGCTTTCCGATCTAAAAGCAATGACCGGCCTTGACGCTTCTATAAATGGCGGTGAACAGCTTATTGCTTACCATACCGCCATGAAAGGTTATATAAACCAGTTTCGGGAAGCTCTTAATAATGACGGCGTTTTTCCTGAAATGCCCCAACGTTCAGCTTATGGCCTTTCAGAAATAAAGGACGTTTCACTAACGCCAGAGCTTAGAGCCGATTTAGAAGCAATGGCGAAATACCGTGAGGAAGTAAAGCAAGAGATAGCCGCCGAAGCAAAAGCAGCCGGAATAACCGAAGATCAATATATTGCAGCCGGTTCTATCGCTCCGGCTGGCCGGAGCTTTGCTATCTATCAAATGAAAGACGGTGAGCAGACAAGAGGAATACGCTTTGAAAGCCTTGATTTCCTGCGACAAGAGAATATAGGTATTACTCCGTCGCTGAATATGTACAACAAAGTGTATTCTGGTGAGTTGCCAGAGGGAAAGGGATTAGAGGACATTTTTGCAGAGTTCAATATAAATCACCCTGCCGACTTCACCGGCCATAGTCTTTCTGTTTCTGATATTGTCATAATTGAATATCAAGGCGAAATGACCGCAAACTATGTTGACCGGTACGGCTATGAAAATCTACCTGAATTTGCAGCCGAAATAAAGGCTGGTAGAGAGCAGCCAGACGAGGACAAAACCGCAGAGCAAAAGAGAGCCGCCGCAGAGCGAAACAACAGCTTAAAATTCGATAATGATATTGACCTTGACCGTGAAAAGACAAGAGATCAACTCGGCTTTCGGGACGCAGATAAAGAGCCGCAGCCACAACCTCAAAAAAGAATGAGCATGAAAGACCGGTTCGCCGCAGCACAAGCCGAAGCCGACCGGAGAGCTGCCGGACGCTCCGAAAGCACCCAGCAGCAAAAACAAGAAAAAGAAAGGGGAGATATATAATGTTTACCATAGAAGAATTGTCTATCATAAAAATGTACTCTGGCTTTTCGCCGGATAGAAACCGTGTCGTTACCGCTCTTAAAGACAGCTTGCCGCTGATTGAGGAACAGGCCATAAAGGACACTGTATTAACCGTCATACGCAAGGCAAATGCCATGACCGAAAAAGCCTTTTCCGAAATTGATTTATCAAACACACTGGAAACAACAGGACTTTAATACTATGGTACTATGAATGCAAAAATTTTCTTGACATAATTATAACCCATATTTTACACGGAGTGAACAGACATCGGATTTTTATTGTGTTACTGTAATGGTGAAATCGGGCCTGAAGCCGCCGGCATTGGACGGCGGCCGTGACGGAAGGAGAGAATCAATGAAACAAATCAATTTTGCACATTTGTCAGATACGCACTTAAATCACGACGGCAAAGAAGGCTTTCTCCGTAACAACACCACGGACAACCTTCGCATGGCGTTTGACCGCCTGCAGGGTTTACCGCAAAAAATGGATTTTGTCGTTATCACGGGCGACGTAGCCCACGAAGGCGACGAAGAAGATTATCGCTTCGTCCGGGAGCTGTTGGATGAATACAAGCAGAAGCTCGGCGTGCCGATTCTCGTCACGCTTGGAAACCATGACAACCGCCAGGCGTTTTACAAGGGCTATCTGGGCATCGAGTCCGATGAGCCGTATAAAAAAAGTGCCGACATCGGCGGACTGCGGGTGATCGTGCTCGACTCAAAGGTGGGCGCGCACGACGTCGGCGGTACTATCGGCGAGGATCAGCTGACGTGGCTCAAGGAGGAGCTGAAAACGCCGGCCGAACACGGCACCGTCATCGCTTTTCATCACCCTCCGGATCACACGGTGCTGCCGGTGGGCGAGCATTGCCTGACAAATGGCGGCGAGCTTCTGTCGGCTATTGAGGGCACAGACGTGATCGGGATTCTGACCGGCCACACGCATTTTTCCAATCAGGGCGTCTACGGCGGCGGAATCCTCAACTCAACGGCGGGCAGTACGGCTTTCGGTCTTTTAATGAGCCCTGACGCGATGCGCATGGTGGATACATGCGCGTTTAATCTCTGCTGCGTGATTGATAAAAAGCTGCTGGTGAGCAGCTATCAGTGCGAGGACGCAGACGAGCTGGCGGCGTTTACATCCATACCGAAGGAATTTGATCCAGAGGACTACAAAGCAAAGGAGAAAATATCATGAAAAAAATCGTATCACTTTTCATCGCCATTCTGCTTGCGGTCAGCTTGGCGGCCTGCGCCGGCACAACCGCCACAGATACAAGCGGCGAGCCCTCTGCTTCAGGCTCCGCTCCGTCGGGCGCCGCGCCTTCCGCTGCCGAATCAGCCGACAGCGACGAGCCCGTACATATCACGTTTTACACCTATAACTACATGGCCCAGCAAAAAGAGGGCGTAGACACGCTGATAGCAGAATTTCAGGAAGCTAATCCGAATATCACAGTGGAGGTTGTTTATGCCTCATCAACAGATATTAACACCAAGATCCCCGCGGATCTGGCAGCCGGCGTCACCCCGGATTTGATTCAGGTTGTTTTCGATTCGCTGGATTATGCCGTCCACAACTACGGCGTTCAGGATCTGAACACTCTCGTTGATCCCGCCGAACTCTCCGAGCATCTGGCCGGGTTTGAGCCGGCTGCTTTAGAGGTGGCCAAGGTCGATGGCAAGCTGTACGGCCTGCCGTATACGTTCAGCACGCCTGTTTTATTCTATAACGTCGCGCTGTTTGAGCAAGCGGGCCTTGATCCCGACGCGCCTCCCCAGACGTGGGATGAGGTGGCGCAGTACGCGCTCCAGATCAAGCAAAACACCGATGCAGAAGGCTTTGTTTTCGGTGGCACGACGATGGGCGACTGGCTCCTGCAAGGCCTCATAAAAAGCAACGGCGGCAGCGTTATGAGCGACGACAAATCGGCAATTACCTTCGGCGAGGATCCGGCCATTGAAGCCATATCCATGCTTCAGGAAATGCATAAAAACGGCGCCCACGCCGATCTAACCGATTTCCAGGCCTTTGAAGCCTTCCCACAGGGCCAGCTGGGCATGCTTTTGACCACCTCCGGGCTGCAGGCCAGTATGCTCAAAGGCGCCGAGGCCGCCGGATGGGAAATGCGCACAGCCAAAATGCCGTCCTTCGGTAATAAGGCCACCGTCCCCTGCAACTCCGGCAGCGGCCTGTTTATCTGCTCAACCGATCCGGCCAAGCAGCAGGCATCCTGGAAATTCATGAAATACCTTACCAGCGAACGCGGCTATACGGTTATCACAACCATGATGGGCTACCCGCCCCTGCGCCCGGACATCGTCAACGACGAGCAGTACCTGAAGCAGTGGGCCGAGGAAAACCCGCTCGTCCAGCCCAATCTGGAGCAGCTCAAATACGTCAGTCCCTGGCAGTCGTACCCCGGCGACAACTGGTTCCAGATCGAGACGATCCTGTTGGACGCATTCAATAAATGCCTTTTCTCCGATGCGGACGTTGCCCAGACAATGACAGACGCGCAGACTCAGGCGCAGTCACTGATGCCATGAACCGCGCGACCGCAGACGCAGCGTGCGAGGGCGTCTTAAAAAGCACTATGGCACAGCCTGGGACGCGGTCGGGCTTCATCAAGGGGTTAAGAGCCTTTTTCACGGCTCTTAAACCTCTGTGGTATCTGCTCCCGGCGCTTCTGATCCTCGGCTTTTGGATCTACCGGCCGTTTATCCAGACGGTCTACTACAGCTTTATCAAATGGAACATGCTGCCGACCTCGACCCCTGTGGGCGTCGGCCTGAATAATTACAAAATGCTGCTGTCATTGCCTGATTTTGGCCACTCGCTGATTAACACGCTCTGGTATGTGCTGGGCATGCTCCCCTTTTCAGTCGTCATACCGATGCTTTTAGCCATCTCCACCGAGAACCTGAGTAGGAAAGCCAAAAACATCTACCGCGCCTTGTTCTTTCTGCCGATGATCATGCCGCCCGTCACTGTTTCCACTGTCTGGAGCTGGCTTTTTCATCCGGCCAACGGATTTATTAATCACGCGCTTTTAAGTCTCGGCCTCATTGATACGGGCATTAACTTTTTAACAAGCGAGCGCACGGCGATGCTGTCCATCATCATCATTGCCGGCTGGAAAATGATCGGCTTTTCCACGCTCATGTTCTCAGCGGCCCTGACGGGTATTGATAAATCCTATTACGAGGCCGCCGATATCGACGGCAGCTCCCGGCTGCGCCAGACGCTGACGATTACCCTGCCGCTGATCTCTCCAACGGCCATGTTTATGCTGATGCTCAGCATCCTGTTTACGGCGCAGTGGACGTTTGCGTATATCAACGTGCTCACGTCGGGCGGCCCTGCCGGCGCCACAACAAATATCTATTATCTGATGTATGTCTACGGCCTGAAAAACTTCAACATCGGCATGAGCTCCGCCGCCGCCATACTCTTCTTTCTGCTGTTTGGCGTTATCGCGCTTATTTTAACAGCTATCAACAAACGACTGTCTTTTTACGACAACTGAGACTGGAGCATTCGTATGCAAAGAAAATTTAATCCGGCCAATATCCCCAGACATGTCGTACTCATCATTTTGTGCCTATTTGCCGTATTTCCGATCTATTGGATGGTCGTCAGCTCGTTCAAGCCGCTTTCGGAGATACTCAATTCCAGCCTGATTGTTTCCGAGCCCACCCTGAGCAATTATATTGAAGCCGCCGCGACGATAAAAATTCTCAGGCTGACGCTTAACACGCTGATTATCGCCGTATCGCACGCTGTTTTTCAGCTGCTGACAGCCGTTATGGCCTCCTATGCGCTCACCCGGTGGGAATTCAAGGGGCGCGGACTGATCATGATGATTTTAAGCCTGACGTGGCTCGTGCCGTTTCAAGCCATCATGATGCCCAATTACGTGACAATCTCCGCCATGAATCTGCGCAACACCATCGTTGGCGTGGTATTGCCCTTTACCGCTTCGGCCTTTGCCATTTTATCCATATATCAGGCCTTCCGGTCCTTTCCAAAGGCTCTGATTGAAGCCGCCGTGCTGGACGGCATCTCCGAACCCGGCATTTTGTTCCGTATCATCATACCCAATATTAAAGCCACGTTTGTATCACTGGGTATCCTGCTGTTTATCAACGGCTGGAACGAATATATATGGGCGCTGCTTGTCAACGCCAAGCTGGACCAGGCCCCGATTCAGATCGGACTGCAATCCTTCCTGGCCCTCGAGGGCAATGCCTGGGGACCCCTGATGGCCGCGGCGACGCTGTCGAGCCTGCCTATTCTGGCGCTTTACATCGCCCTTCAAAAGCAGATTATCAATTCTTTCGTGAAATGGGGAATCAAGTAAATGACGCATCCGACGGATAAAAAATGTCTGGAGCTTGAAAAAGCTCAAAATATACGCCATCTGGGCGGCTACGTAACGCCGGATGGCCAGTGCACCTCAGATACCTTCTGGCGCGGCGATTCTTTCGAGGTGCTGTCCGAAAATGATAAAAATACCGTTATGGCGCTCGGCGTCAAAACCGTAATCGACCTGAGAAACACGACCGAGATCACGAGAGTTCCCAGCGTTTTTTCCGACTGTGACGGTATTGAATACGTCAATATCCCAATTCTTTCAGACCGGGATCAAATAGATCCGACCGAGACGCTGGGCTATCACTTTGTTATGGGAGACCTCTACAACGCCATGGCTGACAATGGGCAAACAGCGCTGCGGGATATCTTCCGCAAGATGGTTCAAGCGGATGGCAAGCTGCTGTTTCACTGCAGCGCCGGTAAGGACCGCACCGGCATCATCGCCGCGCTGCTTTTAAAGCTGGCCGGTGTCGACGACGAAACCGTCGCGTACGATTATTGCCTGACATCCGAGTTTTTAAAGGATAAACTGCAGCTGATGAAAGACGGTGCGATGAAAACGGGCGGTTTTCCAGAGGAGCATCTGGATGAAATGTTCAGCGCCAAAACGCCCAGTATGGAAAAGTTCCTGCAGCACATTGAGGATACCTACGGCGGCGCGGAAGCCTATCTTCTAAAGCTCGGGCTGACCGAGCGTGAGCTTGCCGCGCTCCGGCACAGGATGCTCGCCGGAGCGTGTCCGGCATGATCGGAGGTTTTTATGAGCAAGATTACGATACAGAATATCATCAAAAATTTTAAAGACGTTGAGGTGCTTAAGGATATCAGCCTGGAAATTGAGGACGGCTCGTTTACCGTGCTGCTTGGTCCCTCCGGCTGCGGAAAGTCAACGCTCCTGCGCATCATATCAGGTCTTGAGATTCCTAACAGCGGCGAAATCGTCATTGGCGAAGAAACCGTCACAAAAGCGCACCCCAGTAAGCGCGACGTAGCAATGGTCTTCCAGAATTATGCGCTGTATCCGCACCTGACGGTGTACCAGAATATCGAATACGGCCTCAAGGCCCGGAAGATTCCGAAAAACGAGCGCACGGAGCTTGTCCGGCAGGCTGTTGAACTCGTGTGCCTGGAGGATCAGGTGGCAAAACGGCCGGCGCAGATGTCCGGCGGCCAGCGCCAGCGCGTTGCGCTGGCCCGGGCTATTGTCAAGCGCCCGAAGGTGTTTTTAATGGACGAGCCGCTGTCCAATCTGGACGCCAAGCTTCGAAACCAGATGCGCGTTGAACTTTCCGAGCTGTATAACCGTCTGCAGACGACCTTTCTTTATGTCACGCATGACCAGGTGGAGGCCATGTCCATGGGAACAAGCATTGTTATCTTGAATAACGGCGAGGTCCAGCAGAAAGGATCGCCGCGCGAGGTTTATGAAAATCCCGCGAATATCTTCGTGGCGGGCTTTATCGGCTCGCCGCCGGCCAATATTGTCACGACGGATACGTATCAGTACGCCATTCGCCCCGAGCACATCGGACTGGGCGCCGCGGACGAAGAGCACGTAACGCTCATGGGCCAGGTGATTTCCATGGAGCATCTGGGTTATGAAACAATTTTCAACGTCCGCACAGGCATCGGCGATTTCCGCGTCAAGGAGCCGGACGCCTGGGGCGACAAGCGCTCGTCCATCCGGCTGTGCATCAAGCTTAAAAAGGTCTTGTGCTTTGATGAATGCGGCCGGCGTCTTTCCGGTACAGACCGGCGCGAAGCGGCGCTGCTCAGCTTTAAGGATTATATCGACCGGCACAAGACGTCGGAGGCCACCGCCGTCTGATACCCGTAATAATAATCGCACGAACGGTTAATACTAGGCTATACCATGTAACCTCTTTTGACAAAACGTCAGGCGCCCCGGGCAAAGCTCCCGGGGCGCCTGACGTTTTGTCTATCAGTCGTTATATTCCACCAGCCTGATACACGCCATATCCGTATCGGCCGTCAAACGCCGAACAAGGCTCTCCACCCCAAAAATCTCAGTATTCGTATGGCTGCCGACAAAGAGATTGATACCGGCGAACCGCGCATACATTTGTGAGTACAGCGCGTATTCCCCCGTTATGTAAGCGTGGCAATGGTCGTCAACGGCACACTTTATGTCCTGTGTCATGTTGCCGCCGCCGGCCACAATGCAAACCCGGCGGATTTTCCCGCTCCTGTTATAAAAGCTCCGGATGGGCTCGTCCAATATTTGGGCCAACTCGCCGGACAGCTTCTCAAAAGTCAGGGGCTTCGTCAACTCCCCGATAACACCTGCCATATAGATTCCCTGATACGGTATGGCCTTGCGGCAAGCCTGAAGTTTTAGAGCATTAGCCAGAGAGGCGCTGGTGCCGAAGTCCGCATCGTCGATCGGCGCATGGAAAAACGCGTGTGAAATACCGTGCTTTTCAAGCATCTGACGGCAGGCATCCTTCAGACCATAGACAAAATCCCAGGCGTCGTGGTGTGTGATGATCATGTCCGCACCAAGCCTTGCCGCCTCGCCAATGGTCTCAGGCGTCAGATTTGTCGCGTATCCGATTTTCTTAATGTCCCGGAACCATTCGCCGAACAACCCCCACTCGCCGGCCTGTGCAAGCTTATCTGGGGCAAACAACGCCAGAAGCTTGTCCTTTACATCTCGGTAAAACATATTAACACCCTCCATTCCCCGGACCGTCAGATATCCCCCGCCGCCAGCAGATTGTCCTTGCCGATGCCGCAGACCGACGGCTGGCTGTCAAACGCGTAGCAAAATTCCAGAAAATCCGCGCGCTGCCGCTCGTCGCCGAAGATTTTCATAAGGATTTCGCGCGGCAGCGTCCGGGCGAACGCGCCGGGCCCCGACAGGCGGATATTCTTAACGCCGCAATGATCCAGTATGCCGGCCAGCTCGTCCGGCAGAAAGCCGTATGTGATGACCCACGGCGCTTCTCCCCGGTCATAGGCGTCGAGCGTCTCCTGTTCCCCGCCGAAAACGCCGGTGTCCAGCCCGTTAAAACAAAAGTCCTTATTAAACCGGAAGCGCGACAGCGCCGCGTCGGCGTGATCGAGCATGGCGCGCGCCCAGGGATCGTCCGAATTCTCGTCCATTATAAACTTGATTTTCTGGAGCGGATCGGCGAAATAAGGCAGGCTGCCCAGCCGGGACGTAACGCTGAACAGGACTTTTTTGCGCGCCAGCCGTACGAGATTGCGTATCACGGTTTCTTGATTGGGGTATGTATACGAGATTGGCGCGTCAAACGACATGACAAGATCAAACGTCCGCTCGTCAAAGGCCGACAAGTCTTCCAGCGCGCCTTTGACGAAGGTGATATGATCCGAAACGCCTTCCCGCTCCGCTATCTCCCGCGCTTTGTCCAGCATGGGCTGCGAGATATCAAAATGCGTCACCTTGAGGCCCCGTTTTGCCAGCAGGATTGAAAAACGCCCGCTGCCGCCGCCTCCGTCAAAAACGGTCTCGATGCCGTCCAGATTTGATAAAAGCGCTCTTTCTATATGACTTTTCTGGACGATATCATCGATGTACAAGGTCTCGCGCACGCTCTCCCGCTCGCCCTTGTCCGGCAGATTCCAGTGCCGCTCCGATATTTTCCGGCTGTAGTCCATTGTCTATGCTTCCTCCAATAATTGATTAAGCAAGCTCACGCCCGGCTCGTAGGACGTTTTGACCTCTTTGAGCATGCTGTCATAAAAAGCGACGGCTGAGGAGCGGCGGGACGCGGCAATTTCCTTGCCGCGCGTTGTGTAGAATCTATCGTACAGCTTTTCCAGCTTAAACTTATACTCCTGAAAAAAGGACGGCTCCCGGTCCGCGCTGCCGTCGGAGACGGTCCCGTCCGGCAAAAAGGTATACAGCGGTTCATCCCCCTGCGTTCTGTAAAGGATCGTGCGCGCGATCCCGAGCGTCCCGGTGGCATCGATTTTGTCGGCGTCAAACAAGATTTTCGCTTCAACGCTTTCCGGCGGCCGGCCGGACCGGTACCGGTGGGTGGAAATACAGTCTTTTGCGCGCTGGGCGCGGGGCGCGTCCCAACCAAGGGTCAGCAGAAACGCATACGCTTTTTCGCTGCCGACAAGTGCGTGGCAGACGGCGGGGTCGGCATACTGTTCCGGCCGGCCAACATCGTGCAACAGACACGCTGTAATAAGAATGTCCATATCAACGTCTTTTTCATACCGTGCGATATCAAGCGCAACGTATAAAACACGGTAGATATGCTCCGTGTCGTGCGCTGAATCGGTCGCGCAGGTTCTCATATAATTTTCAATGCTTTGATAGTGCTCTCGTGTCAAGTTTTCCACTCCAAAATGTCTATTTAATGTCTACTGAACGAATGCGATTTTTTGTTGCACTCCCATCTCCGACAGCCAAGACCATAGCGTCTGCAAAAGGGTATGCTGAATTTTCCTTAAATTCAGCACAACAATAGACATAGCTATGCTGTGGGAAATGGTTTCCTCCAGCTTAGTCACGATAAGACCCATACCGCATTTTCGTTTTGCCAGGCTGAAACGGCGCTCAACCTCAACTCGTTCGCATTCGTCCTGATAGTCTCGCTTTTTATCGCGTATTTCACCCTTCTTTGGTCTACCGAGTGCAGGTCCCGAAAGCCGTATTTGATGAAGCTTGCAATAGGCAAGGTTATCTCGGTTTCTGTATATCTTGTCAGCCAGTATCCGACTTGGGTAATGTCCGGTACGCGCTTCGTATCGCTCTACCATATCTTTCAGGTTCGAAGCTTCATTGTATGCGTCAAACGATAGCACTTCGAGCCTTGTCCAGCCGTCTGATACGCTGATGTCCAATTTTGCCCCGAACTCAACGGGCTTCCCAGCCTTGCCCCTGACGATGGGCCGGATAAACGGTCTGCTGAGACTGACAATCCTGTCCGGTACGGAGTGGGTACGATGATCGTACATGAACTTCTGCTGCTCAAGTATTTTGCGAATCGTATCGAGCCGATACGATTGCTTCTCACTCAGTGTTTTGCCGGTTACCAGCATGCCGTCAATGTGCGCAAGATCTCTCGAAAGATATATTGACTGCACTCCTTGAAATTTTCCGTTGGGCTGTCCTTTTCATCATAAGTAATCGCAGTAGGCGTACCGTCTGTAAAAAGCTGATAGGCAAGCCGTGTAATTTTATAGGTTGTGCCGGTCTGCCAGCCCTCGTTAATCACTTCCGGTTTAATGCTCCGGTCAGCTTCATCATAGAAGCTCTGCCAGCGGCGGCGGGTATCAGGGCATATTCCCACGGCGTAT
>JBFWIW010000079.1:0-11981 GCA_050253535.1 Oscillospiraceae bacterium | reverse complement strand
TCCGTTGCTGCTGAAGGCTCGGCCTCGTTTGCCATAGATGAGGACCACAATCTCTATTACTTCGGCAATACCGACATCGAGGGTCTGCCGAGAAAAAGCGTACCAATCAAAATCGATACCGACATATCCGGCGTTACGGCGGGCGGATATCCGTCCATCATTGATACGCAGGGCAATTTATATTACCTTTCCGACAAGCTTTTTAAGTACAATAACACGGACGTCCCAAAGGCGGCTGAGGATGTTGAGAGCTTCTCGAATGCGGCATACCTTGACGGCAGCGGTACGCTATGGCGGAGACCGGTCGATCTTCCCTTCACCCTCTACGACGCATCAACAAAAATAGATACGGACGTAAAGACATTCTCCGGGGACGATTTTATCCTGTATATAAAAAGCGACGGCAGCGTGTGGACACTCAGAAAGAACTTCCAGAAGGGCTCCGGCTCCTCCTGGAACGACGGACTGGACTTATCGCAGCCGCACAAGGTAATGGACAGCGGAAAATACGTGAACTCCGATCTGGGGTACTTTGTTATAAAGGAAGATAGTTCGCTGTGGACATGGACTTCCTGCTATTACGGCACTCAGTACGAGGGCATGGAGAGCGGAGGTATATCCGAGCCGGAGAAAATCGCCGACGGCGTTGCACAGGTCGGTTCCGCCAACGGAAATTATATTGCCTACCTGAAGACGGACGGCTCTCTGTGGGTGATGCCGGACGGCAGGCTCGACGGCCTCACGCCCCTGTTCGATGATCTCACAGCGCCTGTAAAGCTGCTCGATGGCGTCAGAACCTTTTCATGCGCCTGGACGCACATGCTTATCGTCAAAAACGACGGAACGCTCTGGTCGTGGGGCTTAAATAACTGCGGCCAGCTCGGAGATGGCACGGCCGCATCCCATCAGGCCCCGGTACAGATCACAGATTTCTATGAGACAGCCGGGCAGGGTTAAGTTGCCGCCTGTCTTGCTTCCCGGCGGCATCCTGATGGATACAGCCCACAGTCTTCACTTAACTGAAGCAGGCATTGATTGTAATATATTTATAAAAAAGGGTGGCATTATGAAAGACAAAGTCTGCATCGTTACGGGCGGCGCAAACGGAATCGGGCGCTGCATAACAGAAAGCTTTATCGCCGGTGGCGCGTTTGTCGCCGTCATTGACACTGACGAAGTCTCCGGCGCCATGCTGACTGAAAAGTACGGCGGGGACAGCTTCTTTTTCTTTTGCGGAGATTTAACTGAAAGGGATGTCATCGACCGCTTTTCTGCAGAAGTTCTCTCAAAGCACAGCGCCATAGACGTGCTGGTAAATAACGCCTGTATAACGCGCGGAGGCCTTAAGAGCTGTTCTTATGAGGATTTCAACTATGTCCTTCGCCTCGGCGTTACCGCGCCGTTCTACCTGACGCAGCAGTTTTTACCCCATTTTTCGGCGGGCGCGTCCGTAGTCAATATCTCCTCCACCCGCGCCTTCATGTCTCAGTCGAACACCGAAAGCTATACTGCGGCGAAGGGAGCGATCACCGCGCTGACCCATGCCATGAGCGTCACTCTCGCAGGTAGGGCACGGGTAAATTCAATAAGTCCCGGCTGGATCGACACCGGGGCATATCAACATAATTGTGATTATGTCCCCAGCTATTCGCACAGCGACACCGCCCAACACCCGGCGGGCAGGGTCGGAAGGCCTGAGGATATCGCGCAGGCGGTACAGTTTTTGTGTTCTGACGAAGCCGGCTTCATCACCGGCGAGAACCTAACGGTCGACGGCGGCATGACGAAGCTCATGATATATCATGGCGACCACGGCTGGAGCTGCGTTGGAAATTAAAGTATGAGGGGCGCCGCTTCTAAAGTGACGCCCCTCATACTTATGTACTTTTGTTATTAAGCCACTTGCACTGGGCCTTGCGCCATCTGTTATGCAAAATAGCCGCTATGACGGATCGCGGAACCAGCTTGCCGAATAAGTACAGCGAGCGGTTCACAGTGCCGGGTATATATAAACTTCTGCCCGAAAGCGCTTTATTCACCGTGCCTCTTGCAACGCTCTCCAGCTTATTCGTTGTGGCGTTTCCCCAGATGCCCTGCGCAGCAATGCCGTGTATCGATTCCGGCGTGGTCGCGAGACCGGCCGGACACAGTGCCAGCACTTTTACGTTCTGCGGTTTGAGCTCCTGCCTCAGAGCAACCGAAAAGTCCAGCAGGAACCGCTTTGACGCCGCATATGTCGCCTTCAGCGGCATCGGATACATGGACGCGAGGCTGGAGACGAATATGAGGTAAAAGGGTCTGCCGGGAATCCGGCGCGACAGCACGCCGTGGGTTATCCGCAGCGTTGCGCCGATGTTCAGCGAGACGATATCGAGTACGTTCTTCCGCTCGCGCTCGAGAAATCCGCCCTCGAAATCTACGCCCGCAACGTTGAAAAGCATGTCAAATCTGAATCCGCACTTGTCCGCGAAATCCAGGAGCCCGTTCACACTCTCGTCGCTCGTGAGGTCGCAGGCCTTTGCGGCAATAAGCACGCCGTACTGCCGCTCCAGTCCGCTCCGAAGGGCCTGCAGTCCCGCTTCGTTTATATCCGTTAAAAAGAGATTATATCCGCGTTTGGCGCACTCCGCGGACAGCGCCCGCCCAAGTCCTCCGCTCGCGCCCGTTATCAGAACATTCATAATAACCTCCAATGCGCCGACGCGCACAAATTGTATTAAAAGACTTCAAGGCGCGGGATGCTACGCATATGCTTCGGCCGCCGCGTAAGCGGCAAAACCGGCGTATCGAATGGTCATGTGAATCCTTTCACACCGACCGGCCATAACTTACCGCGCACAGCCGCTCGCTCAGAGAAAAGAGTCTCGCGGCGTTTTCGTCCGTCACCTGCCCGCTGTACTTTTGCTCTCTGCACAAATAATAGTAAAGTCCCGTCGGGGCGCTCTCCTGCCCGCAGAGATACACGTATGTCTCCGCCGGTATCTCCGGCGGTACTCCGTGCCTCTTGCGGAGCTTCCAGACGAAGCTGACAATTCCGCCCGTCTGCTTGTTTCCGATGTCGGTCTTTACCAGCCCGGGATCGACCGCGTAAGCGTGAATACCCTTTTTGCCATACAGATTGTTTAGCTCTTTTGCGAAGAGAATATTGCACAGCTTTGACTGCTTGTAGGCTTTTAGCGGATTGTACCCGTCCTTCAGCATGACGTCCTTCCAGTATATCCGGGCCCCCTTGTGGGAGTTGCTGCAGGTCATTATTACCCGGCCTTCGGCTTTTTCGATATAGGGCATCAGCCTGTACGTCAGCAAAAAACCCGCGAGGTGGTTTAACGCGAACTGCTGTTCGTAGCCCTCCTCCGTGGTCGCGTACCAGCTGCGGACGCAGCCGACGTTATTTATGAGGGCAAAAAGCTCGCCGCCGCAGTGATCTTCGATAGTCCTCGCAAGCTCTTCCGCCAGACGGTTAATTTCCCGTTGCTGCATGAGGTCTGCCGTGAAATACTTTATCTCGGCATCAGGCTCCGCCTTTTTTACCTGTGAGAGAGCCTTTTCACAATTTTCTGCGCTGCGCCCGATTCCGATAACCTGAAAACCCGACGCCGCCAGCTTACGGGCGGCCGCGAGGCCGATACCGGATGTGGCTCCGGTTATAACCACTGTCTTCATTTCCGCACTCCCGTCTCACTGGAACCATTGCCATATATGCCAGAATCCCCATGACCCCGCCTGCAGAGCCAGTACCGCATACCCTAGAATGAATGTCACGCCGAACACCATGATCGCGCTGAGCGTAAGCGCCCTTAGCGTGCGCTTCATTTTACCGGAGTACTGCGGATGCAGAGGCAGCGGCGGCAGTGCGCTGGAGGCGGTCATGTTCCTGTGCCACCTGACGCTTGCCTTTATGAGCTGCTTTGTGTAAGAAAAACAGTAGACCGTGCCCACCGCAAAAATAAGTGCCAGAGCCAAAAGCGAAATGCCAAGTATCAGAGCGCCGGAATACGGCATTGTCGGGATGAGTCCCGCGATATTCGTATTGCCGATAAGACATATGCCCGCCGCGGCCGGGGCGAGGGACGTCCCGCCCAGTACAATCACCCACGCAAAAAATAAAATATAAAGCATGGCTTCAAGAATCGCGGTAAATGAAAGTCCGACATATAAAAGCAGCCTGCCGCCCGCCCCGCGCTTGTTTGCAGTGCTTACAGCGCCGAACTGCGCGGCTATCGCCTCCGGCGTTTCCAGCCTTGCCGCGATTTCCTCCTCGGTATGTCCGTCCGCAAGCTTGAACGCAAAGTGCTGTTCATACTCCAATACGATCTCGTCCACGTCCGATATTTTCCTCTTTGAGAGCTCTTCTCTGAGCTCACTCAGATACTCATTCTTTTTCACAGTCATTCTCCTTTAAAAAAGATTCAACAGTTCCGGCAAACGCGAGATATTCCAAATAATCCGATTTGTAGGTCTCTCTGCCCAACTCTGTGGGCGAGTAATACTTCCGCGGCGGGCCGCCGCTGTCCTCCGACAGATAAGTCGTTACGAGTCCGTCGCTCTTCAGCTTTCGCAAAATTGGGTAGACAGTACCGTCCGCGATATCGATTCGCTTCGAAAGGCATTCCGAAATCTCATAACCATAGCAGTCGCGCCGATTCAGCAGAGACAGAACACATAGCTCAAGGACGCCTTTTTTGTATTGAATATTCACTTTACCCCTCCATACTTACTTCGGGTAACCGTATTGTGGTTTATCTACTACTAGATTATATACAGTAGTTTCAAATTGTCAATAGTTTCAGAGAAATTTTTATAAAAGACGGTTGGCTCTGTTTCATCAATTACCCGTTTAAATCCGAAAGTGCGGGAATATGGCCGGTGCTCTCCCGGCAGATATTGGCCCACCCCGTCGGGTATGCATTGACAGAGGTCCCGCAATGTGATATATAATTGCTGTGAGAAGCTGGGACGAAAGTCTGAAGTTGCCACCGTCAAAACGGTGGCAACTTTTTTCAAGGGAGGATTATTATGTGGAATTATATGTGGCCGGCTATACTTATTGTCGGCTCCAATGTTACCTACCACATTATTACAAAAGGAATGCCATCGCGGGTAAACCCATTCATATCGTTAGTGGTTACCTATCTGATAGGCGCAACCGTAGCATTGGGCATGTATTACATAACCTCGGACGGACAGGGCCTGAAGCACAGCTTTAGCCAGCTGAACTGGACCAGCTACGCGCTGGGTTTCGCCGTCGTGGGTCTGGAACTGGGGTATATTTTACTTTACCGCGCGGGATGGGATATCAGCGTAGGTTCTCTGGTCTGCAACATCACTATGGCCGTTTTACTGCTGGCTGTCGGCGCTCTTTTCTATAAAGAGGCCTTGGGTATGAAACAGGTCGCCGGCGCCCTGCTCTGTTTGTGCGGTTTGGTGCTCATCAACATGAAATGAGCGCATCGGATCTGAAATTTTCAGCGCGCTGTATAACGCTTGACTGTTCCTTATTCTTTTATTATGATAATATAGTTATCGAGGAAAATTGAGATGATTCCAGCCGTTTTGAATCTGAACTTCTGAACACAAAATTAATAAGAAAGAGGAAAGTCTAATGAATGATAAGCTCTATATTCTGTGGACGAATGCGGACATTCTGACGTCGGAAAAAATGGTCATGATGTATGCGACCAACAGTATTCTTAAAGACTGGTGGAAAGAAGTGACGGTAATTATCTGGGGAGCGACCGCCAAGCTGGTTTCAGAAAACGCCATGATTCAGGAGAAGATAAAAATAGCCCAGAATGTCGGCGTTAAATTTACCGCGTGCAAAGCATGCACCGATCAATTGGGCGTGACGGATAAGCTAGCTGAATTAGGCGTTGAGGCAAAATACTGGGGTCAGGGTCTGACCGATATCCTCAAGTCGGACGAGAAATTGATTACCATATAACCTTCGGCGTCGATAGACAAAAAAGAGAAACGATGGGTTTGACCAATGTTGGTTAAGCCCATCGTTTTTTAACTTCCCGTTATGCTATTTCAAATCGGCAAACATGTAATAACGACCCCCTGCAACCAAACTTACAATGTTTGCCGTAACAGCATAGGCAATGGTAAAAGGATTGGTTCACGTTTTTTTACCGCACTATTAATTATGCATTAATTCACTTTGTATGATCCCGCCTCAACAGTCTAATCCACGCCTGTAATAACAGTATCAGATTGCTATTTTCAACATCAGCCGCTGACAACCGGCTAGCTGTTCGCCTTGACGATGACAGTCCGCCTCACAGACTGAGCCGCTAAACCCAGGCTGTTCTTAACGATATAAGTGATGTGATATGCGCCTTCTTTGGATGTATCGACATCGCTTGTAAAATGAATCTTGGACGTTATATTGCCATCTGTTTCATCAACCGCTGTTGCGCCTGCGTCATTATAAAGACTTCCCTTTGCAATAGTGACACTTTCATCACCGTTTAGTGTAATGACCGGCGCCGCAATGTCTGCTTTATCCATCTCAGTATTTTCAGATAAACTGTTCAAAGTTTTATAGAAGTCAATGCAGCCGTAACCGTAATATTTATCTCTGCCTGCGCTGCCAAGGTCTTTTGCGTTAGTCTCCATTAAACTCTCAATCTCATCCGGAGTAATGTCGGGTTTAATACTAATTGTAAGTGCCGCCAACGCTGATACATATGGTGTTGCAAAAGATGTTCCAACACCCAAACCATATATCGATGATGAAGTTGAGGGGCTATACGTTGTACTTGCTACATTGCTCCCGACAGCAACCAGGTCCGTCTGACTTCCGTGACATGAGTAACTTGCCCTATCTAAAGAAGCTGTAATGGCACCTACGGCTACGACGTTCTTGCAAGCCGCCGGATATTCAACAGCAGAGCCTGTATTGCCTGCAGCAGCTATAACTAAGATACCTTTTTCATAAGCATAATTGATGGCTTCCTGCAGTCCGTTATAGTAATTGGGAGTCCCAAGGCTGAGATTAATAATGTCCGCACCATGGTCCGCCGCAAATTTTAAACCCTCTATTACATTACTTGCCAGGCTGTTTCCTTTAGCGTCCAAAACCTTAATAGGCAGTATCGAACAGTCTGTAACGCCGGCAACGCCTTCAAAATTATCTGTAACTGCTGAAATGATACCTGCAACCATTGTACCATGTCCGTTATCATCTGACGGATTATCGTCGTCATTCACAAAGTCATAACCATCTGAAAGTATCCGGCCTTTTAAATCGGGGTGATTAAGATCAATGCCGGTATCAAGTACGGCAACTACTACAGAGCTGCTGCCTTTGGTAATATCCCGCGCATTTTCGATTGACATTGCATCAAAAGCATCAGTCTGGTATGAATCGTAAAATGAGTCGTTCGGAGCTGATGACATATGAAATGAATAATCCGGTTCAATGTATTCCAACGTAACAAAATTTGAGTATTTTTTAATTGCCGCTTCCGTAATTGGCTTTACAATACAGTCAGAGTCAATTTTTTCCTGATTTTCTGCCGGGCAAGCACTGTTAACTTTGTTTTCTGTCAGTTCAAATGTGTTATCTTCAAGCTTTACAATATAATGATTTGATCCTTCAGAATCTCTGATGCCGTTTTCCGAGTTTTGTTTATCCTCTGAGGGAGATGTATTACCGGCAGCCCTTGTCTGGGGCGTATTTGCAGTGACAGAAAATAATATTATAGCTGCGAGGATACAAAGTAGTCCTGCAAGCCTCTTAAGTAACATTAAAAATACTCCTCTCGCAGCAAAAATTGCATAAAAAGGAGTAATAGCACGTACTATTATATAAATATGCAACTGGCTGGCATAGCAATTGTGCTGTAGCCCCTTTAGCTTTGCGTCATCATCTTTCAATGATTTTGCCTTTATATATTTAATTTTAAAGTTATGTTACTATTGTCACTATATTAGAATATCGGAATAATTCGTTAAAACTTTAGTCTTTTTTTAAATAATTCCGTTTATTATATTTAGGTTATTTTATAAGCGGTCTGATAAACCCCGAGGCTTTTGCCTCGGGGTTTATTGTTATGATCAAATCAGGCTTTCGGCGGCATCGATTCTCTCTCATACTGACAACAAAGGAAATAAGTAATTAATTGACACTTATATTTTGATGTTTCAAGCAAATATTAGATATAGAAATGATTAGCATTTGAGGTTTATATGTTTAAGAAAATGAAACGCGAAACTGATAGTTCAAATAGCAACTCGAATAATAATCAAATAAACATCGGGGAGAAGATTGGGAGCGATATTTTAAGGAACCGACTCTCCGGCAGTGAGGATATTGTCTTCAACAGCATCAATATAAACAGTGATAAAGATTTAAATGTCACCGTTATTTATATCGACGGTATGGTCAATTCCCAGCTCATCGATAACTTTGTATTAAAGCCGCTAATTCAGGAGGAACCACTCGGCAAATCACGGACTGAAAAAGATCTGATAGATAACATTATGCAGGGCACGGTCTACCATGACCTGCGCAAACTGCGTGAAAAAGTTTCAGACTGTTTGAATGATATCCTCAGCGGTTCGGTAGCGATTGTCTTCGATAAATCCGGCGTGGCCGTTACCTTTGAGGTAAAGGGCTTTGAAAAACGCAGCCTATCGGAACCGACCAACGAAAACGTTTTAAAGGGCTCCAAGGAGTCCTTTATTGAAGTTCTGCGCGTGAATACCGCCATCGTCCGCCGCAGAATTCAGACAAGCGACCTGAAAATGAGCCATTTAGTTGTCGGCCAGAGAACGCGCACGGCTGTTGCCGTCGTATATCTGGACGGCGTCGCCAATAAGAACACCGTGGACTTAATTAAGCAAAGAATAAAAAAAATAAATATCGACGGTATTTCTGCCGCAGGCGAGATCGAAGCTTTTTTGCTTGATAATGAGAGCTCATTTTTCCCGCAGATACTCTATACCGAAAGAGTCGACAAATTCTGCGGCAATATCCTCGAGGGAAGAGTTGGCGTTATGATAGACGGCATCCCCTTCGCCTACATCCTGCCGGTTGACATCAGCTGTTTTCTTCAGGCGCCGGAAGATTATTCGCTTAATTATATCGCAAGCTCCGCAATAAGGATACTGCGGTACCTTTGCGTATTCTCAGCCTTGATTCTGCCCTCATTTTATGTCTCGATAACGACATTTCATCGCGAAATGATACCGACCAAACTCGCTATTTCAATTATATCGAGCAAGCAGGGCGTCCCTTTCCCGACTTATATGGAGGTTCTCCTGATGCTGCTCGCTTTTGAAGTGCTTCAGGAAGCAGGTTTAAGACTGCCAAAAAGTATCGGCCAGACCGTCTCCATTGTCGGTGCGCTGGTGGTGGGTCAGGCCGCCATTTCGGCGAGTCTCCTGTCTCCCGGCGTGGTCATTGTCATTGCAACGGCCGGCATTACGGGCTACGTTATCCCCTCACAGGATATGTCCAACGCCGTAAGGCTGTGCCGGCTGCTGCTCGTTTTCGCATCAATTTTCGGCGGGCTGTTTACGGTGACGATAGGGCTTATCGGTATCTTGTATCATCTCTGTTCCCTTGAGATATTCGGCGTCCCCTATATGTCCCCCTATGTCGCGAATGAAGGGAAGCAGATGTTCGGCGACACAGTCATCCGCAGGCCGTGGTTCAAAGACAAATTCAGGCCGAGTAATATCAGTCCTGAGGATATAAAAAGATCAGGTGATTAGATGGCAAAGAGATTCTTAATACTGATTTTTTCGCTTTCAATGAGTTTTGTTTTAACAGGCTGCGATAAGGATGTCTTTCCGGCAAAAGGCGAGATTGACAAATACGAGGTCGTTCAGGTCTTTGGAATTGACAGATGCAAAGAAGATCCGTCAAATGTCGAAATAACCCTTATCGCCGAAAAGGCAAAAATGTCATCGGGAAAGGGCGGAGAATCCGGCGGAGGGGCTAAGTCATATGAAATTTTATCTTCGACCGGCAAAACTGTTTTTGAAGCGGAGCGTATCCTCAAGTCGCATACCGATAAAAAAATGTTCTTCGGATATACCGAATACTTCCTTATAGGGGAAGATGCGGCCAAAGACGATATCGTAAAATATTTTGATTTTGTCATCAGGGGCCATGAAATAAGGCTTTCACCAAAGGTGTTTATTGTCAGTGGCTGTTCAATCAAAGATTTTGTAAATCAAACATCCTCCACCGATAAATATGTTGTCGATATGCTGCAGAATATCGAGTCGGAAATAAATGATATGAGCAATTTCGGACAGCTCCAAATCATTGACGTCGCCAATATGCTCAATGACGACAGCTCAGCCGCGATAATCCCCGTTTTGAAATGCGGTGATATTAAAGATGAAAAAATAGTTGGGGGAGAACTGCCGGAAAAAGATCCTGAAACGTGCGGTTACGCTATAATTAAGGATTTTAAGCTCGTGGGTTATATCGAAGAGGACATTTCGCGCGGGTATAATTTTCTTGTCGGTAAGGTGAAGTCAAGCCCTATCAGCATAAAGGACGTTACAGGCATGAATGTATGTCTTGAGGTCATAAATGAAATAACGGATGTAAAAGCCCGCTTTAACGGCGATACGCTTGAGGGCGTCACCTATAAAACTCATATATACAGTAATATTGTCGAGCAGCAATCAAAGGATGATCTCGTCAGCCAGGAAGATATCGATGATTTAAGTAAGAAGCAGTCCGATGTGATAAAGGCCGAAATGGAAGCGGTTATCGGGTTGTCCAAGAAATATGAAATCGACTGCACTAATCTGGGAGATAAGATCAGAATACGGCACCCTCTGAAATGGGAAAAAATAAAAGACAAATGGAAAGAGGTTTATCCGAATATTAAAATAGACGTAGAAGTGACATCCGATTTAAGGAGAATCTACGATATTGCGGAACCGATCGGATATAAATTTGAAAGTTAGTGTGAAATACTTCGCACCGGCAACTGTTGCGCCAATTTCCAGACGCCCCGGCGGCAATCGAAATTTATCCGCAATAACCTCCCACGAAAGGGAGTCTTTCACAATTTGTACGATCCGCGGGAGGTTATTATGGCTGAGTCGATTATATATTTCATCCTTTTGCTGATGTTCTGCATTTTTGACATCAGAGAAATGGTCAAAAAAAAATACAAAAAAGAAATAGTCCCCTATTTATTTTTTGTAATAATAGCAGGGTGTGTGGGGTTAATATATTTTAAAAACCCATACGGCAACAGCATATCACATATTCTTATCCGCATCTTCAACGTGAAGGGGTGATATTAGTGCCAACCGAAAAAAACAAAATCACAATAAGGCAGATCTTTATCCTATTCATTTTATCCACATTTTCTCCGGCTATAAGGCTATTCACACAGATCTGTTCGGATTACGGTAAGATCGCTGGCTGGACAGCTCCGATCATAAGCGTTATTGCGCTGTTCATAATAATAAATGTTCTCAATGCATTTTTTAAAAACAACAATGAAGCTAACCTCAGCGATATTTTTGATATTTCTCTGGGGAAAATCGCCGGCAAGACTCTCCTCGTTTTATATCTCATCTGGACCATCCTGCTATACTTTTTATATGTACGATACTATGCCGAGCGGCTGCTTTCTTCAATTTTTCCAAACACGAACATCAGATTTTTTATAATAATCATGCTGATAATGGCGCTTTTCTCCACCAGAGGAAAAATCGAAACTTTCGCCAGATTCTCTGAATTTTCGATTCTATTATTCACATTTATATTTATAGCGTTTTTCATTCTTTTAGCGCCTACGGTGAAGCTCAGCAATCTCCTGCCCATCACCTATTATGACGCATGGCCGGCTTTAAAGTCTAGCTATCCGGTAGTCGGGATATGGGGGTATATCACTTTACTGTTCTTTTTGGGTGATAACATTAAAAATAAAAATGAAATAAAAAAACACAGTAAAAAGGCCATCTGGTACCTCGCCATAATGACGATGCTGATGATG
>JBFWIW010000078.1:3858-12072 GCA_050253535.1 Oscillospiraceae bacterium | reverse complement strand
TTAATCTGAATGCAAAGAAGCATAAATAAAGAAAAAGTTGACAAGTTCTCGTCTTGAAAACCGTCAACTTATTTTGGTGCGGATGAAGGGACTCGAACCCACACGTCTTGCGACACAAGAACCTAAATCTTGCATGTCTACCAATTCCATCACATCCGCATATATGAGAGCGAAGGTTTACTCCACCCAGTTTTATCTTTTCATTTCTGCACGCAGGTTAAATGCTACATATCCGTCAATACATAACATCCGTGTTTGAAGGTTATTTTAGCATAAGGCGCCGTTAAAAGCAAGACTAAGAAAGCTGACAATCTGATTGTTGTGCGTTTTTCCACATGATATAATAACTGCAAAATTGTTTTATACTGTTATCCCATTAAAGGCGAGACAAGATTTACGAGGGAATTTTTTGCTCTGCAGGGTCGAGGAGGAGAGCGGGCTGCCGCCCGCCGATGACGAGAAAGCGGCAGGGCGGAAAATTAACCGCCAAGATCTCCACTTTTTAGTGGGTTAACAGTATTATATGAACATATAGAAACTTCGTCCTCACACACTAGAACCTTAGACGCGGCGCAGGACGCGCCGATGATATTATTGTTGCCGGAGGAGATAGCGCTCATGTACCATGTACTAATTGTCGAAGACGACGCCGTAATCGCAAACGCCATAAAAAAGCATATTGAGACCTGGGGCTGCCGTGCCGAGTGCAGCTTTGATTTTGGAAGCGTACTCGAAGCGTTTGTAAAATATGATCCGCAGCTCGTGCTTCTCGACATATCACTCCCATTTTATAACGGCTATTACTGGTGTACTGAGATACGCAAGGTTTCTAAAGTGCCCATAATCATTATTTCCTCGGCCTCAGACAACATGAATATCGTCATGGCAATGAATATGGGAGCCGATGATTTCATCGCAAAGCCGTTCGACCTTACCGTCCTCACCGCGAAAGTACAGGCCCTTCTGCGCCGTACATACGACTTTGCCGGCACAGTTCACCTTCTGGAGTGCGGCGGCGCAATCCTCAACACCTCAGACGCAACGCTCACCGTATCCGGGAATAAAATCGAGCTTACGAAAAATGAGTACAGGATACTGCAGGTGCTCATGGAAAACCGCGGCTGTGTCGTCGGGAGGGAAGCCATTATGATGCGTCTCTGGGAGAGTGACAGCTTTATAGACGAAAACACCCTTACAGTTAACATAACGCGCCTCAGGAAAAAACTCGCGGGGTGTAACCTCAGCGACTTTATAGTTACCAAAAAGGGTATCGGCTACATGGTGGGGTGAAAGAATTCACACTATGATTCTATTGACGCACCATTTCCCGACGCCTGCACGGCAGTCGAAATTGTTGCGCAATAATCTCTGACGTCATAGCGTTTTAACATACAATTTCTGCGCATCGTCGCACGGGAGGTTTATCATGCTTTTGAGCTACCTGCACCGGCACATAAAAACAATCCTCATGCTTTGCCTTTTTGTACTCATTTTTGCGGCGGTATTCTCGCTTTATGAACTTCCGGCCGAGGCGGTGCTCTACGCCGCGATCCTGTGTATTTTTGCAGGCGGCGTGCTGTTTTTCATAGGTTACGCCGGCTATCTGAGGAGACACCGCGTGCTCTCCGAAATGCTGCCCCACATAACGCTCTCGTTAGATTCGATGCCCGCGCCGCACGGTGCCCCGGAGGCGGATTATCAGGCGCTCATCAATGCGCTGTTCGAGGCCAAGGCCGCGTCGGTGTCGCTCGCCGACACCGAAAAAAGGGATCTTGTCGACTACTATACCCTCTGGGCACACCAGATAAAAACGCCGATCGCGGCTATGTACCTCCTGCTGCAGAATTCCGGGCACGCCGAAAAAGATGAGCTAACGACGGAGCTTTTCAAGATAGAGCAATACGTCGAGATGGTTATGCAGTACCTTCGGCTGGATAGTGATTATTCGGACTACGTCCTGATACGGCACTCTCTGGACGATATTGTACGGCAGGCAGTAAGAAAATACGCTCGGCTCTTTATCCTGAAAAAAATACCACTCGACTTCCGCGAAACGGGGTTCCCCGTACTTACGGATGAAAAATGGCTCCTCTTCGTCATTGAGCAGATACTCTCCAACTCGCTCAAATACACTCGCACCGGTTCCATCTCAATTTACGCCGAGGGAGAATCTCTCGTCATAGCGGACACCGGCATAGGTATACGGGCCGAGGACCTGCCCCGGGTTTTCGACAAGGGCTTCACCGGCTATAACGGGCGCACAGACAAAAAGTCCTCGGGAATCGGACTCTACCTCTGCAGAAGGATTACGGAAAAGCTGGGGCACACACTGATGATAGAGTCGGAAGTCGGCCGAGGGACACGCGTGTACATCGGCTTTAAGCCGCCGGAGGACATTAACGGGCAAATCCTTACGAAAATGTAAGCCACGGGGCCGGAATGTAAGCCAAAATTATGGCAGCGCATCCGGCTTCTCTGTTATGATGTAGCCATAATACCAATTTCGAAATTGGTATCAAACGAACGTTGGAGGTAGTATCATTGCTGCTTGAAGTAAGAAGTCTCAAAAAGATCTATACAACCCGCTTCGGGGGCCAGCAGGTGCAGGCGCTTAAAAGCGTCACTTTCTCGGCGGCCGAGGGGGAATACGTCGCCATCATGGGCGAGTCCGGCTCCGGTAAGACGACGCTCCTGAATATAATCGCCTCGCTCGACAAACCGACGAGCGGCGAGGTGCTTTTAAACGGCAAAAATATCGTAACCATCTCAGAAAGGGATATCTCCGCCTTCCGGCGCGACAATCTCGGCTTTGTGTTCCAGGACTTCAACCTTCTGGACACATTTTCGATACGGGACAACATCTTTCTGCCGCTGGTTCTCGCCGGTGTCCGATATGAGGAGATGGAAACACGCCTTGAACCAATCTCAAAAAAACTCGGTATAGCGGATATCCTGTCAAAATTCCCTTACGAGGTCTCCGGCGGACAGAAGCAGCGCGCCGCCATAGCCCGCGCGATCATTACGAATCCGCAGCTCATTCTGGCCGATGAGCCGACCGGCGCACTCGATTCCCGCGCAACAGACGGGCTTTTGCGCCTCTTCGGCGAGATAAACGCGGAGGGGCAGACCATACTTATGGTGACGCACAGCATAAAGGCGGCGAGCCACGCCTCCCGCGTACTCTTCCTGCGCGACGGAGAGGTCTACCACCAGCTCTACAGAGCCCGTCAGACACATGAGGAGATGTATGCAAAGATCTCCGATGCTCTGACACTTATCCAGTCCGGCGGTGAGCGCAATGAATAGAGCCGGATTTTATCCCAGACTCGCCGTCATGAACATCCGGAAAAACGGAAAATTCTATGTCCCTTATCTGCTGACATGCATCGGAACGGTCGCAATGTTCTATATCATGTGCTTCATCGTTTATAACGAAGGACTGGATAAAATGCCCGGATCCGGTTCCCTCTCCTCCATGATGGGCTTTGGCTCCGTCGTCATCGGCATCTTTTCGGCAGTCTTTCTTTTCTATACGAACAGCTTTCTGATCAAACGGCGAAAAAAGGAGTTCGGGCTCTATAATATCCTCGGCATGGAAAAGCGGCATATCTCCCGTGTCATGTTCTACGAGACGCTTTTCACCGGGATATTTTCGATCGCCGCCGGCCTTATCTGCGGCGTACTCTTTTCAAAGCTCGCCGTTCTGCTCTTATATAAACTTCTCACCTTCTCGGCGCCGATGGGCTTTTATGTTTCCGGCAGGGGCATATTAATAACAGCAGCGCTCTTTTTTCTGATTTTTTTCCTGATTCTTATTTCGAACTTCTTCCGTATTCGGCTTTCAAAGCCAATTGAACTGCTGCACGGCGGGAATACCGGCGAACGCGAGCCGAGAACAAAGCGGTTACTGGCAGTCTTCGGAACTCTTTGCATATGCGCGGGCTATACCATAGCCATAGTCACAGAGTCGCCTCTCGATGCTATCTTCATGTTTTTCATCGCTGTCATTCTTGTAATAGCAGGCACATACTGCCTCTTTATTGCCGGGAGCATTGTGATACTCAAAATGCTCCGCAGAAAAAAGCGCTATTACTATCAGACAAACCACTTTATCTCAGTCTCGTCTATGTTATACAGAATGAAGCAGAACGCCGCGGGACTCGCCTCCATCTGCATACTCTGCACAATGGTTCTGGTAATGGTCTCGGGTACGGTCTGTCTCTATCTCGGCGTGGACGACGCGCTGGAAAACCGCTATCCAACAGACATCGCTCTGACGCTTTACGCTTACGACAGCCAAGAGGCCGGGGCCGTTACGCAGGCCGTCACCGGCAGCATTGACTCCTGCGGGAGGACGGCCGAAAACTTCACCGAGTACGAGTCGCTTTCCTTTTCGGCAGTCCGGGAAGGAGACAGCTTCCTCCCGTCCGAGGGCAACTATGTGAACTACTCCGGCGGGGTACAGGTATACTTTCTTATGGAAAGCGAGTACAAAAGCCTTACGGGAGAGCGCCTTGGGCTCCGGGATGGTGAGGCCGCGGTTTACTCAACTGACGCTGCGCCCGGAAGTGAGGTCACTGTGTTCGGGAAATCCTTCAGTATAGCCAAGCACCTTGAATCTTTCCCGCTGGAAAAGGATTACACCGCAAATCTGGTAGATTTCTATTACTTCATCGTACCCGACAATACGGCGCTGCGTGATATCAATGAGCTTCAGCGACAAGCCTACGGGGACGGCGCGAGCAATCCTGAATACTATATTTTATTCGACATTGACGGTACCAAAGAAGAAAAGATCGCCTGTGCCGGTACGATAAGAGCCGCTGTAAAACCCGTTGTTACAGACACAGGCATAACATACAGCATAGAATGCCGGCAGGATGCGGAGGCGCAGTTCTATTCGCTCTACGGCGGGTTCCTGTTTCTCGGGCTGTTCCTGGGGCTGCTCTTCCTGATGGCTACCGTCCTTATAATTTATTACAAACAGATTTCCGAAGGCTACGACGACAAAGAGCGCTTTGAGATTATGCAAAAGGTGGGAATGGCCCGCTCCGACGTGAAGTCCTCGGTAAAAAGCCAGATCCTCACGGTTTTCTTCCTGCCGCTTATAGCGGCTATAATCCACATAGCCGCGGCCTTCAAGATGATTACAAAATTACTCTCAGTCATGAATCTTATGAACGTTCCGCTCTTTGCATGGTGCACCCTCGGCACCGTTCTGGCCTTTGGCGTCATATATGCCCTCGTCTATGCCCTGACAGCGCGGGTCTATTACAGAATAGTCGAATAATAATACTACCAATTATAGAAACTGACGGCCCCCGGATTACATTCCGGAGGCCGTCAGTTTATCTTTTCTGCTCTTCATACGCCCGCTGCTCGCTGTCGAATACCGCCCGCTCTTCATCCGTCTGCTGGCAAAGGCGCGGGACGGGCACGGGACGGCAGTTGTCATCCAGCGCCACATAGGTAAAGAACGCTGTATTGGTGAGCCGCGTCACCCCCGACCTGAGATTCTCGGAAACGGCTTCGATCCTGACCTTCATGGAAGATTTTCCGACCCAGACCAATTTGGCCTTAATCGTCACAACTTCTCCAACACGCACCGGATACTTAAACTCGATTTTCTCCACCGAAACCGTTGCCACCTCGCACCCGGCATGTTTTCTGCACGTCAGAGCGCCCACTATATCCATAAATTTCATCATCTGCCCACCCTGCAGATTGTTCATGAGATTTGCCATAGACGGAAGAATAAGTTCAGTCGTTATGACAACGGTCTCTCCCGGCGTTTTTGATCTCTTCAGGATATCCAAGTTTTCTGTGTTCATTTTACCCCCAGGCTTTCGCCAGCTTATTTTAATGCCGCCGTAATAATTGCCATTTTATAGACTTCATCTGAGTTGCAGCCCCTTGAAAGATCATTGATGGGCGCGTTCAGTCCCTGCAGGATCGGTCCGTACGCCTCAAATCCACCAAGACGCTGAGCAATTTTATAACCGATATTACCGGCGTCTATATCGGGGAAGATAAATGTATTCGCCTTCCCGGCTACCGGAGAACCCGGGGCCTTAATCCGAGCGACCGTCTCCGAAAATGCCGCGTCAAACTGCAGCTCCCCATCGATCAGGAAATCGGGCTTCATAGCCTTAAGCTTTTCGGCCGCACGGCGCATCTTGTCGACCGATTCGCCTTTGCCGGAGCCCAGCGTACTGTATGAGAGCAGCGCCACCTTTGGATCTATTGAAAAAACTCTCGCCGTCCGCACCGTTTCAATTGCTATTTCCGCAAGCTCATCCTCATTTGGGTCCATATTTATCGCGCAGTCGGCCATCGCGTAAAGCTCTTCCGCGTTTTCCCTCAAGCGGTGCAGAATAAAACAGCTGGAAACAATTTTGCTGCCCGGCTTTGTCTTGATTATCTGAAGAGCCGGCCGGACCGTATCTGCGGTGGAATAGGTCGCGCCTCCCAGAAGAGCATCCGCCTTTCCCATTTTCACAAGCATTGTTCCGAAATAATTGGGCCTCAGAAGCGCCGCCCGGCAGGCTTCCTCATCCATCTTCCCCTTCCTCAATGCGACCATCAGCGAGACCATTTCTTCCATATCCGCGTAATTCTGCGGGTCTATGATCTCCATGCCGGAAGCAGAAAAGCCCCACTTCTTCGATGCGGCCAGTACTTCGTCTGAGCTTCCCAAAAGTATGGGCATGAGGATCTTTTCATTATGCAGGCGGCAGGCCGCTTCAAGTATCCGCGGGTCCTCGCCCTCCGTGAAGACCAGTTTGCTTTTTCTCGTCTTCAGAAGCGCAATCATTTTTTCAAACATACACACACCTCCAAAATATCTATGGTTTACTGTGATATTTTACCACAAAAACAGTTTGCAGACGCAGTTAATTGAGAAAATTATAAAAAACCTTGCATTTAGGGCCTCTTGTTATTAATCTTTCATGGTATTATAAGTGATCTTGTCACAGTATTTTCCTTTTTTGTCGTTTATTATAAAGCCAGTTCATAAACAAATAGCTTCAGGAGGTAAACATCATGAAAGAGATAAACAAGAATAACATCATGAAGGAAATAGATAAAGAAACGCCGGCAGACAAGGAAGAAAATGTGAACGCTAATTTTACAATTTCCGGCGAAGGCCCTTGCTCAGCCGAGTTTGCTCAGGGATGTATGTTAAACGAGGACTGGTAATTAAATGTATTAAAGGTAATATATTGTATTTTTGAGATTTTTGATGTAATATAGAATAATAAAACAAAATTTGTAGAAATCGTTATAGTTGTAAATTTAATGAAAGGAAATATGATAATGGAAACGTCATTGCGCAATGCATTGGAAAACCGCAGATCGTTTTATGCGATCGGAAAAGACAATGTACGATCCGACGATGAGATAGCTGAAATCATCCGCCATGCCGTCAAACATGCGCCGAGCGCGTTCAACTCCCAAAGCGCAAGAGTGCTGGTACTGCTCGGCAGCGAGCATGACCGGCTCTGGGAATCCACTAAGGATATTCTGAGAGGCATTGTTCCACCGGAGAATTTCTCCTCTACGGAAGAGAAAATCGATTCGTTCAAAAACGGCTGCGGCACGGTTTTGTACTTTGAGGATCAGGACACGGTGACGGCCCTGCAGTATAACTTTCCGCTCTATCAGCAGAATTTTCCGATATGGTCCCTCGAGTCCTCCGGCATGCTCCAGTACGGTATATGGCTGATGCTTGAGGAGGTGGGATTCGGAGTTAGTCTGCAGCACTATAACCCGCTGATCGACGAAAAAGTACAAAGCATATGGGATATCCCGAAGCAATGGAAGCTGTTGGCTGAAATGCCCTTTGGGAAACCACTGGCTTCCCCTGGCGATAAGAGTTTTCTTCCGCTGGAAGACCGGATAAAAATATTTAAATAAGACTAAAAAAAATTTACTAATAATAGGGAGGATTAATACCATGCCAGCTTTTGCAAATCCGTTTCAGGGAAATGTTGAGAGGAAACTCACCAAAGAGGAGCTGATTCAGGCTGTACGTCTTGACATCGCTGGCGAGCTCGAGGCCATCTACCTATATGACGCGCATGTACAGGCAACCGACAACGAAATAGCGAAAAAAGTTATTGCGGATATCCGTGATGAAGAAAAAGCCCATGTGGGCGAATTGATGACGCTTCTCAGGACCCTTGATCCCATGGAGGCAGATTTCTTCGCATC
>JBFWIW010000078.1:0-3758 GCA_050253535.1 Oscillospiraceae bacterium | reverse complement strand
ATGCAGAGACTGCAGCCGGCAACCGGTCTTCTTGAGATTGACCGCGTTGGCAAACTGCTTAACGGACATATCTACAAATCGCCCGTCCTGGGTAAAGAAAAGGCCGCGCTCGTCTGTTCCGATGAGAGGAATATGGATCTCGTTGTCGGCCAGGATATGGCGGCCGCATATCTGGAACAGAAGGATCTCAACCACATCCTGCGCGTACTCGAAACAGTCATGCTGCGCATAAAACGCAGGAAGGCAATTGTTGTTTTTGAATAAGCCCAAGACCAATAATAAAAATAATTAATAAAGGGAGTCTATAAAATGTCTGCAGTTGAATTTTATCGTTGTGAAATTTGCGGTAACATCGTCGCCCTGATCGTTAAGGGCGGCGGAACCCTGGTCTGCTGCGGCCAGACCATGACAAAGCTTGAAGCCAACACCACCGACGCGGCGCTTGAGAAGCATGTTCCCGTTGTCGCCAAAGAAGGCGGAAAAATTAAGGTCTCTGTCGGTTCTACTTTGCACCCCATGCTGCCCGAGCACTATATCCAGTGGATCGCGCTGGTTTCCGGTGAGAAAGTCGAGTTTAGATTCCTGAAGCCGGGCGAAGAGCCGAAGGCGGAGTTTGACGCAGTGGAATCCGGTACCGTATATGAGTACTGCAATCTGCATGGCCTCTGGAAAGCTGATTTTTAGACTGTATGAAAAAGAGACCCCGTTCTATGCGGGGTCTCTTCCAACAAACTGCTTTCCAATATTTAAAAATAGAAATGAGCCGGAGGATAGCAATGTATAATTTATTGATTGGCGGGGCGGCAGGTCAGGGAATAGACACGACGACCGCTATTTTGGAAAAGCTGCTCAAGCGGTCCGGTTACAGTGTTTTTACATCAAGGGATTTTATGTCCCGCATACGCGGCGGCCACAATTTTTCGCTGATACGGTTCGGAACCGAACCCGTACATTCGCACAGCAGCCGGCTTGACGGTATTGTGGCTATGGACGACGATACGGTTGACCTGCACAAGGATCAGCTTAAAGAAAACGGGTTTATCCTTTGCGACAGCAAATTGTCCGCCTCCGATCCCCGGGTCATAAAAGTCAATATGGCGACCATGGCAAAGGCTCTCGGCAATCCCCGGGCATCCGGCAGCATAGCCGTAGGCGCGGTACTTAAGCTTTTCGGGGAATCTACCGACAATCTGGAGGAAGTGCTGCGTACATTCGTAAAAGAACAATATCTCGATGTCAATCTCAAAGCTGTTGCGGAAGGCTATAAAGCTGTCGAAAACCGGTTCCGTCATCTTCAGGGAAAATATGGCGGCTGGATGCTCATCTCCGGCAGCAAGGCGGTTGCCCTCGGCGCGATGGCGGCGGGACTGCGTTTTTATTCGGCTTATCCCATGTCCCCTTCCACAGTTATCATGGAGACGCTCGCATCTAAATGTGACGAGGCCGGTATGGTGGTGGAGCAGGCGGAAGACGAAATCGCGGCCATCAACATGGCCATCGGGGCCTCATACGCTGGGGCAAGGGCGATGACCGGTACTTCCGGAGGCGGATTTTCGCTCATGGTGGAGGCGCTTGGCCTCTCCGGAATCGCCGAAATCCCACTCGTGGTGATAGACGTACAGCGTCCGGGCCCCGCGACCGGCCTGCCGACGCGCACGGAGCAGAGCGACCTGAAGTTTGTTATATCCGCTTCACAGGGGGAATTCCCCCGCATGGTAATCGCGCTGCGCAACCCGTCGGACGCTTTTTACCAGACCATGCGCGCTTTTCATCTGGCTGAGAAGTATCAGATCCCCGTGATCCTTCTCAGCGATCAATTCCTTGGCGACGCCACATATACGGTAGAACCCTTCGATCCCGATACAATCCAAACAGCTGAGCCCGCGTCAGATTACTCCGGCGAGGACGGTTATCTCCGCTACCGCTTTACCGGGGACGGGATTTCCCCCCGGCTGATACCGGGGGCAACGAAGCATCTTGTGTCGATTGACAGCGACGAGCACGACGAACGCGGCTGGATAACCGAATCCGCGGATGTGCGTACGCGGATGACCGACAAGCGCATGAAAAAGCTCGTAGGTTTGAAAAGCGAACTGCTGGAACCCGATTTTATCGGGCCCGACAGTTTCGATACACTTCTCATCGGCTGGGGCTCCGCCTGGGGGCCGATTGAAGAGGCTGTCAGGCTCCTGAACGAAGGACAAAACAGTCGCTATGCCGCACTGGTTTTCGGCGACGTCTATCCCCTCCCACAGAAGCTTCTGAAAGAAAAAGCCTCGGGGGCCGCCAGAATTATTAATATCGAGCAGAACGCGACCGGTCAGCTGGCCGGACTGATCCGTGAAGAAACGGGAATCGTCTGCACAGGCAGCGTTCTGAAATATGATGGCAGGCAGATCACCGGCGAGGAAATAGCGGAAAGTATTCGGAGGGGGCATAAAAATGAGTTCTGAGCTTTTTTGCACTTATGAGACGGCATGGTGTCCGGGCTGCGGCAACTTCACCATACTCGAATGTCTTAAAACCGCTCTGGAAGAGCTCGGCAAGAAACCGTCCGAGGTGCTTGTAGCAGCCGGAATAGGCCAGGCCGCAAAGACGCCTCAGTACATTGGCGCAAACGCCTTCTGCGGTCTGCACGGGCGCTCGCTCCCCGCGGCGGCCGCTGCCAAGATAGCAAATGAAAGACTGACCGTAATCGTCGACACCGGAGACGGAGATTCTTACGGAGAGGGCGGAAACCACTTTATTCACAACATCCGCAGAAATGTGGATATCACGCACTTTGTCCACGACAACCAGATTTACGGACTGACAAAGGGCCAGGCATCACCCACCTCCGTCATTGGGCTTGTCACCGGCGTCCAAACTGACGGTAATTTCAACGAGCCTCTCAATCCGATGCTGCTTGCAATCGCGGCCGGGGCCGGTTTTGTCGCCCGTGCCTTTACTGGACACAGGGAGCACCTTATATCGGTTATGAAGCAGGCCATCGCATACGAGGGCTACGCGCTTGTCGATATCCTGCAGCCCTGTGTCAGCTTTAACAAAACCAACACTTTCGCATGGTACGGCAAGCGGGTTTATGAGCTGGACGAAGCCTATGACAGCGGTGACAAAGCCACAGCTATGCAAAAGGCCCTGGAATTCGGCGACAAAATCCCCATCGGCATCCTGTATAAGGCGCAAAAAAGCGCCTACCACAGGAAAAATGAAGTATTAAAGCAGGGCATACCCCTGCTTGACAGGAAAACCGATCCGAATACAATTAAAACTCTTATCGGATCATATATTTAAATTTTGCTGGAGGTTAATAAAATGGCTGTTAAAAACGCAATGACATCTGATTTTCTTCATTCCGCTTACGGCGGAGAGAGCATGGCGCATATGCGCTATCTCATTTGGGGCGACATGGCCGAAAAGGAGGGTTTTCCCAATGTTGCGCGGCTCTTCCGGGCAATTGCCTACGCCGAACAGGTACACGCATCAAACCACTTTCGTGAAATCGGAGGAGAGACCGCAGACGCGACAGTGACGGCCGGCGGGGTCTTCGGGCCGAACAAAACCGCCGACAACCTGCAGGGTGCCATAAACGGCGAGCTGCACGAGGTGGAACAGATGTATCCCGTCTATCTCAATGCCGCCGAGTTTCAGAACGAAGCCGGCGCAAAGCGCTCCTTCCATTTCGCGCTGGAAGCAGAGAAGATACACGCGGAGCTCTTCCAAAAGGCTCTGGACGCCGTCAGAACAGGAAAGGATAT
>JBFWIW010000077.1:0-12103 GCA_050253535.1 Oscillospiraceae bacterium | reverse complement strand
GGGCTCATCAAGGGCTATGGCTGGCTCAACCCCGGCACGCTCACAATCGACTACGCTACGAACGGTATGCCGGACATCGGAGCGAACCAAATGTATCAATACGCCGAGGTCAAGGGAGATATCTCGTCCATGCCTGACACGCCTGGACTCGCCGTCTGGCACGACGGACATATCGGGATCTACATCGGAAACGGCGGGGTCATCGAAGCGATGGGCACGAAATACGGCGTGGTCAAAACACAGCTTGCCGACCGAGGCTGGACGGCGTGGCTGGAGATCCCGTACATCACTTACATAACGGAGGAATGAATAATGCTTAATATTAAAGCCATTTTTGAACGCAAGGCAACAAGCTTCAACACCGACAACGCCGTAATATCAGCTGTGGAAATACTGCCGCATACGGAATTTCTGACCTTCAGCAACAGGCTAATGTGTGACAGCGATATAGTTGAACGTCATATTGACGCTATGGGGATTGACAATAACGGCACGCGACATACCCTGCTCGTGTTGAGCGAGGGCTCGGACGACGGAATTCTGGTAGATGGCCAAGGGTATTCATACGCCAGATATTCCGCGTGGCTGCCCGGCTACAAGCCATATTTTGAAGCACAGATACAGAAGCTGGCCGACAGAATTATCGAGGACGGCCTGAAAAATACGGACGGCGATTATTGCCGTATCGGCTTTGACGAAATTGAAGGACGATATGGCATGGAGGTCGCACCGGGCAACGGAATCGGCACGCTTCTTCTCGAGAAGCTTAAAATAAACGATTTGCTTGAAAGCGTCGCGGCAGAAGATAATTTTATTGAAATGAGCTTCAACAAAGGGCTTTGCGCCGAACTGTCGGAAGACTGCCGCGACGAGCCTTGGCGGGAGAAACAACCGGCAGGCCCGACTATGCGGTGAAGGGAGACATAGAAAAATATGAAAAAAGTATCGCTGATCATAAAAATTGAAGAAGACAAGCTGAATGCAATCAAGTATTACATGGGCAAAAAGGACGCCGACCTAGAGCGGGATCTGGGTGAAGCGCTTGAGAAAATCTATGAAAAGTACGCTCCCGCCGCCGTCCGCGAGTACATCGACGAGTGCGGTACGGATAGCAAAGCTCGACCGTCAGCTCCCAAAAAGGAAACAACCAAAAGCCGGCCGGAGCTGTAAGCCGCCGCTTGCCGCCCTGTGTGCCCCTGTGTACCGTTTGTTCAAACCAGGCGGCTCGGTATACCTCTGACACCATAATTCGCAACGTCGGCGATTTGTGCGGGAACGTTGAAGACGCGCTGCCGGGAGCGCTTCCGGCACAATATACGAGTGAACCCCCCGGTCGAAAAATGTGCAGGAGAAAGGCAGGTGGTCGCAAGCGACCCCTGCCGTCCACTTCGCCCAGCAGTGCTGGGCGTTTTCGCGCTTTCGGTCAGGTGGTCGGAATTCGCGCCTGGTGCTGTCCATGGTGGTCGCGATTTGATATTTACCCAGAAAATACGGACTTTCTTGCGGTCACCTCAAGGTGGTTGTACCCAAAACAAGGAGGATTTTCTATGCATAGCAATGAAAACAAAAAGAGAACCGTCGTGTGGCTGTATCCCGAGACAATAGAAGCTATTGACGCGACCTACCAGAAGGACAACTGTAAAAGCCGCAGCGAGCTTGTTGAAAAGGCGGTCGATTTTTACATCAGCTATCTCAGCGTAAAAGACACGACGCCATTTCTTTCCAAAGCGGTGATGTCCGGCGTTGAGGGCGTTATTCAAAATACAGAAAACCGCATCGCGAATAATCTGTTCAGGCTCTCGGTCGAAACCGATATGCTGATGCATCTTACAGCCGCGAATATGAAGGTCGGCGATGAGGAGCTCCGCCGCCTGCGCGCTCGGTGCGTGGCCGAGGTAAAAAAGACCGGAGGCAGGATACGGCTTGACGACGCGATGGCATTTCAGCACAGCGGCGAAGAATAATGGCTCGCATTGTAATAAAGAACGGTTACATCAAGGGTGGCGGCAAAGATGCCGCGGCGCGGCGCGGGAATCTCGTGAACTACGTCGCTACTCGCGACGGTGTTGAGCGACCAGGTGACAATGACGCGCTCCTTGAATCAACGCAAGGTCAACAGAAGCTCATATCTCAAATACTCCGCGAGCTCCCTGACAGCATAGAGCTTTTTGAATACGAGGACTACCGCGATACGCCGAACCGTGAAAACGCTTCCGAATTTATCACGATCGCGCTTGAACAAAACCTTTCCAAGCTTCGCGACAGTAAAAAATATCTCGACTACATCGCCAACCGCCCCCGCGTAGAGCGGCTCGGTACGCACGGACTATTCACATCAGGGAACGCGCCTCTTGTATTATCAAGCGTCGTAAAAGAAACATCCGAGCACGCGGGAAATGTGTGGACTCCCATCATTTCTCTGCGCCGCGAGGACGCCGCCCGTCTCGGGTTCGATAGCGCAAACGCATGGAAATCGCTCCTCTCCTCGAAAGCGATTGAGATAGCCGAGAATATGAAAATCCATCCCGACAATCTGCGTTGGTACGCGGCGTTTCATAACGAAAGTCATCACCCTCATTGCCACATGGTCTGCTACAGCGTAAATCCAAAGGAAGGCTACCTCACTAAGCAGGGCATCGAAAAAATGAAGTCCACTCTCGCAAACGAAATATTTAAGCAGGAGCTGATACCCCTTTACGCCGAGAAAACCGAGCTGCGCGACGACCTGAAAGACCAGGCGGCAGAGGTCGCCCGTGAATTAATTATGCGACTGCAAAGCGGAACGCTGCAAAACGAGCGAATCGAGCGGCTCATCTCTCATCTTGCCGATCGCTTGCAATATGTAAGCGGCAAGAAGCAGTACGGCTATCTGAAACCCGAGCTTAAAAACACAGTGGATAAAATTGTGGACGAGCTGGCTCGTGACGAGCGGGTCGAAAAAGCCTACCGCGCTTGGTGGGAATTAAAGTCGAGGATAGAAAACACCTATTCTGATAAACCGAATAAAATGCTCCCGCTTTCTAAATGCGCCGACTTCAAGCAGATTCGCAACATGGTAATCCGCGAGGCGCTGAATATATCTGAGCGCGTATTTACCTTTGAGGAACAGGGTTATTCCGACAAGAACATACCCGACGACACACCGGAACCGGAACAGAGCGCGGAAATTGGCTGGAGAGCTTTCAACCGGGCAAAGCAGTATCACTACGGAGACGAGTACGCCGGGATCGAAAAAGATGTTGCCGAGGCCGCCGCGCTTTATCGGCAGTCGGCGGAGAGCGGAAACGAGTTCGCCGCATACAGGCTCGCCAAGCTCTATCTCGGCGGCGAGGGTATCTTGAAGGACATGAATGAGGCTGTGCGCTGGTTTGAATTCGCCGCTGAGAAAAAACATTTTTATGCCGATTACGCGCTCGGAGTTTTATATCTCAGAGGTGTGGACGTTCCGAAAGACACCGAAAGGGCTGTCGACCACCTGACACGCTCCGCAGAGCAAAGTAATCCTGTCGCACAGTACCGCCTCGGAAAGCTGTTCTTATCTGGTGAGGACGCGCCGAAGAATATCGAAGCCGCGCTGCACTATCTGGCAGCGTCGGCAGAGCAAGGCAACCAATATGCGCAGTATACGCTCGGAAAGCTCTATCTCACAGGCGAGGACGTGCCTTATGACAAGGAAGCGTCAGCCAAGTGGTTTGCGCTCTCGGCAGCGCAGGGCAATATCTATGCTCAATTTTTTCTCGACAATATGGATAAGCAGCATTCGCCGTCAGTTATGCTGACCGCCACGCGTCTGCTTCACCACATGAGCCGAATTTTTGCTGACAGCGCGCCTATACGCAATTCGGGCGGGCTTCAAATTGACCGGAAGCGTCAGCAAAAGCTCCGCGAGAAAAAACAGGCGGCCGGCCACGCCAAGGACGACAGTATGCGAAGCCTGTCAATGTAGGAGGAAGGCTATGAGTACATACATTCACTTCACCGAAGACCAAAAATACCGCGCCAACAGAGTTGATCTTGAAGACTTTCTCAGGAGGCGCGGCGAAAAGCTCCTGCCAAGCGGCCGGGAAAAGCGCCTCGCCGACGACCACAGCATCACGGTGCGCGGCAACCAATGGTACGATCACTCGGCGGAGCGCGGCGGCTACGCCATTGACTTCGCCCGGCAGTATTACAAGCTCAGCTTCCCGGAAGCCGTAACACTCTTGCTCGGCGGCGAGCAAGGTGAAGTTTATCGTGCGGCTGAACCCAAAAATAGAAAACAAAAAAAGACGTTTGAGCTGCCGAGCGCTCACAGCGACATGCGCCGAGTTTTCGCCTACCTTGTAAAAACAAGACAGCTCGACGGGGAGATAGTCCGCGCCTTCGCAAAGGAAAAGCTTCTGTATGAAAGCTGTGAAAAATCCAAGGATGGCTTGAAGGAATACCATAACGCCGTGTTCGTCGGACTCGATGAACACGGCGTTGCTCGTCACGCGCATAAGCACGGATTATATACGGAAGGTAAAAATTATAAGGGCAACGTGGACGGCAGCGATCCGGCGTACAGCTTTCATTATCTGGGTACAGGCAATCGCCTGTATATCTTCGAAGCGCCGATAGATATGCTGTCATACATAACACTCCATCCACGGGACTGGCATGAAAACAGTTATGTGGCTCTCTGCGGCCTGTCGGAGCAGGCTATGCTGAAAGCACTGGAAATAAATACGCATATCAATAATGTCACACTTTGCCTTGATAACGACAACGCCGGGCAAAACGCGGCGAAGAAATTTGCCGCTTCTCTTTCGGAGCGAGGCTACGCCTGTGACAGAGACATTCCGCGGAATAAGGACTGGAACGATGATTTGATCGCGGTCACAGCAGAGCCGGAGGCGAATGAGCAAAGCTACACAATGAATATGAAATAATATGTATAAGGAGCTGCAGATGAACTCACAAATATATATCCTCCTCGCCGCGGCCGCCGTGATGTTTATCGCCATCGGTGGACTCAGTATGATTGCGCATTACTACACGCTTGGTGGAATAAAGTCTAAAACCGTTGGCGACGGGCAGCACGGCACGGCCCGCTTTGCCACAAAGCGTGAGATACAAAAAACCTACAAGCGCGTTCCCTTCGATGCCGCGGCGTGGCGCAAGGGCAAAAATCGTCCAGAAACGCAGGGTATCATTCTCGGCAGTGATGTGCGTAAAAAGGAGGTCACGGCTCTGGTGGATTCTGACGACGTTCACTGCCTCATGATCGGCGCGTCCGGCGTGGGCAAAACAGCGTTTTTCTTGTATCCCAATCTGGAATACGCCTGCGCCTCGGGCATGAGCTTTCTATGCACAGACACTAAGGGCGATCTCTTTCGCAATTACGGTACAATCGCCAGTGATTACTATGGCTACAGTATTGCCGTCATCGACCTCCGCAACCCCACCCGCTCTGACGGCAACAACATGCTCCATCTCGTCAATAAGTACATGGACATCTACCGCGCAAACCCTGACGACTTGGCTTCAAAAGCTCGCGCGGAAAAGTACGCGAAAATCATCGCGAAGACAATCATCAACTCAAGCGGAGACAGCTCAAGCTACGGTCAAAACGCCTTCTTTTATGACGCGGCAGAGGGGTTGCTATGCGCTGTGATTTTGCTCGTGGCGGAATACCTTCCCCCAGAAAAGCAACCGGACGGAACAGAACAAGACTGCCGCCATATCATCAGCGTGTTTAAGCTGGTACAGGATTTGCTGGAGCCAAGCAAGGACAAAAGGCGAAGCCAGTTTCAAATCCTGATGAACCAGCTTCCGCCCGAGCACAAGGCGAAGTGGTTCGCGGGCGCGGCCCTCAATTCGGCGGAGCAGGCAATGATGTCGGTGCTGTCCACCGTGCTGTCGCGGCTCAATTCGTTCCTCGACACAGAAATGGAGCAGGTCTTGTGCTTCGACACGGCGATCGACGCCGAGAGGTTCTGTAACGAAAGGTCCGCTATATTTATCGTACTCCCCGAAGAGGATCTGACGAAATACTTCATGGTCAGCCTCATGATCCAGCAGCTCTACCGTGAAATTCTGTCGGTGGCGGACGAGAACGGCGGCCAGCTCAAAAACCGCGTTATTTTCTATTGCGACGAGTTGGGCACGCTCCCGACCATCGAATCGCTGGAGCTCATATTCTCCGCCTCCCGCTCCCGCCGAATGACCATGGTGCCAATCATTCAATCCTTCGGGCAGCTCCAGAAAAACTACGGCAAGGAGGGCTCCGAGATCATAGTTGACAACTGCCAGGTGACCATCTTCGGCGGCTTCGCGCCGAACAGTAAGACCGCGGAGGCGTTGTCAACGGCAATGGGCAGCCGCACGGTAATGAGCGGAAGCGTGAGCCGGGGCAAAAACGATCCCAGCCAATCACTGCAAATGATGGAGCGTCCGCTAATGACATCTGACGAGCTAAAATCGCTCCCCAAGGGTAACTTTATTGTCATGAAAACAGGAACGCACCCGATGCGTACCCGGCTCAAGCTGTTTCTCGATTGGGGCATCACCTTCGGCAAGCCTTATGCTGTAGAAGAAAAATCCCATCGCAAGGTCGCCTATGCAGATAAGCATACCTTGGAAAGGAGCATCGCCCGGCAAAAAAACGCTGAAGAATCCGCAGACAGCGCAGAAGCCGTGCCGCTCGAATCGCAGGATGGCGTGGGAACGCTTCACACGCAGAACATGGCGTCTGAGAAATTCGATGAGCGCCGTCACCAGGTAAAGACATAGGAGGTTTTAGGTGAGTTATTTCAGTATAATTTATAAAGCCGCGCCCGACGAGCTTCCTCATCGGGCGCGGTCTGTTTTTATGTACCTGAAGGACCGCTCCGGCAAAAAGCCTGACTGCTGGCCGGCGGTCAATACGATAGCGGCGGAGCTGCAGCTCTCCCGAAGCACCGTCAAGCGCGCGCTGAACGATTTAGCCAAGGCGGGGCTGATTGAAAAAGAAGCGCGGTACCGTGACAACGGCAGCCGCTCCAGCAACCGTTTAATTTTAAAGGACTGATTATGCGCGAAAAACAAGCCGTTCCGCAAAGGAATTATTGCGCTTACAAGGTGACCCCAGTCCCGGTTCATCATGAACCGCCTTGAATCTCCCACTCTAAGGATTTATTACAGAAAAAGAAGAATGAATATCTGCTAAAGTCCGAAAAGCAGAATCCTTATCTACACCTCCGGGAGGTGTTGTGCAAATAGGTATATTCTTTTATCCAATTCCAACCATTAAAATATTGCTTGATCTTCTTCAGCAATATTCCACGCTTATCCTGGCTTTTGGGCTTATACAAAATTTTACGTGCCACCTAACATTAAAACAATAATGCCCCCCTTACTATGTGAATAGCCTTATTTTTTTGTGTCACGCTGACCTTCATTTATTCATATAGGCCATAAATCTGTCTCACATTCTGAACAAAAATGATACCATTTCCCGGTTTGTCAATATCCAGTTCATTTCGGATAGAGGCAACAACCTGGTCTGTTATTTCGCTCTTCAATATTATCATTACAATCTCTTTTTCCGGTTCTATATCCATATTGAATAATTTGCTTGTTTCGTGGATACCAGAGCCACGGGCACTAATGATTGTTGCACCCTTAGCACCGGCTGTGGTGGCTGCATCAACCGCTATTTCCCCCTTGCCCTTATCAATGATAATATAAACTGATTGATACATTGTTATCTCCTCATCTCTGTCATTTTTAGCGCTGCAGCAATTATGATATTTGGATCCGCATATAGAATCTACATTCATTATAAATGCTATCCCCTGATTGCGCTTATGAAGCTTAAGCTCTGTGCTTAATTTATTGAGAAATTCAGTACCGATAGATTCTTCGGCAATAAGAAGAACGACGTCTTTTTTTGTGTCATTTAACGCCAAAGCCTTTAAAAGATTATTATTTATTGTACCTCTCCCTAAGAACACAGTGCCTCCGGTGAGTCCGCAGCTTTTGGCGATATACAGTACTTTGCTACCTGAGTCTCTGTTCACAATGGCATAGATCATTACAATAATTTTATTGTCAGGCGTCATTCCCAATTTCGCTTCCTCCTTTTCTGGACTTAAATTTGTAGATAACGCCTAGTATCTGTAACGCAATCAGTGGGGTCAGCGCAACCATTGAAATAATGCCAAAGCCGTCAAGTAGCACATCTGCCCCTTCGATAGATTCAGCTGCGCCCTGAGAAAAAGCAAGGATAAATGTAGCGGTCATGGGACCGGATGCAACACCGCCGGAGTCAAAGGCTATCCCAACAAAGAGTTTTGGTGCTAAATAAGTCAATGCGATAGCGATTGCATATCCTGGGAGTAGATAATGCCATAGTTTAAGTTCCGGTATAAGTATTCTGACAATTGACAGTGCCACGGAAAATCCCACGCCAACCGATAAAACTGCAAGTACAGTCTTTCTTTTGACATAACCGCTTGTCACATTCTCAATCTGGTTTGTCAATACATGCACAGCGGGCTCAGCTAATATGGTGACCAATCCCAGTACAAATCCGATTCCGATCAGCAAGGCCTTGCTGTCAAGAGTTGCTATTCTAAATCCGATAATGGTTCCGACCTCCATAAACCCAGCGTTTACGCCGATAAGCATTAGGACAAGGCCAATATAAGAATATACCAGCCCCATTAGTATCCTTGCTTTGTTACGTTTTCTTAGCTTGAAAGAGACCTTTTGAAATATCATAAACAATACAAAGATCGGTAGGAGTGCTAATAATATCTCGAAAGCTATTACGGGCAACTCGTGAATAAAGGGCCCAATGATACTATTTGAACCAGTAACGACGGTATCAATGTTGCCTGAAATTTTATCCGTCTTGCTGATAATGCTCATAATCATTACTGAAATAATGGCACCTGTGGAAGTAATTGCAACAAGTCCAAAGCTGTCCTGTTCAGACGCCTGACTGTCTTTTTTAAGGGATGATACACCTAACGCCAGCGAAAGGATAAACGGTACTGTAAGTGCTCCGGTAGTGGCGCCAGACGCATCAAAGGATATCGACATGAATTCTGGAGATGTAAATATGGCGAGAAGAAAAATAACGCCATAAAGTATTGTCAACATTTTATTTAGTGCTAAACCGTATAGAATTCTTACTAATCCTAAGGATAAAAGGAGCGCTATTCCAATTGAAACAATAATCATAATGCTAATTTTTGATATTAGTCCCGATGTTACAGCATCTACTTGGCCCGCCAGAATCTGCAGATCCGGCTCCGCAACAGAAATAATGAAGCCCAGTAAAATACCTGCAACCACAACGACCACTACTTTATTAGATTTAGCCATCGTTGATCCCATATGCTGGCCGATCTTATCTATTCCAAGCTCAACTCCCAGCAAGAAAAACGACAGCCCCAGAATAATCAGCAGTGCACCAATCAGAAACCTAACAAGCTGTCCAAGTTCTAATGGCACCAAAGTAAAATTCAAGATTAGCACGAGCAATACAATTGAAATTACTGAAAATAATGCCTCTTTTAATCTACTCAAAAAGACAATCAAACAAGTCTCACCTCCTATTACAGCTCTAATGCTGCAAAGCATATCTTTATTCTAACATAAAACTGTCCAAAAGTCCGTTTCATTCGCACCTACTAAAATCACTTGCTTAAGATGCGTGAGATGTTCAAGGGCTATCCCCAGCCAGTTGCCGCAGGAAAGTAACTCACTTAAAATCAGACTTTGCATATCGCTGTGATGATCGAATAAGACAATCGAAAAATCTTCTCTTATTCTTTCAGCTAGGAACTGGCTTATGTAATGATAATTTCCGGAGCCTATAAAACTGAGCGTGGTTGCTCAATATGATTTAAACGCTGCCGCAGTACCTTTTATGCGTTTTGGTTGCGATATCCATTAATTCCGCTAATGCTATTTGTACGAACACATCGGCATTTTTCGGTTTTATAAAAAATTATTTATTTCCCCAAGAAAATAAGTTTTCAATATTAATTTCAGAATTTAAACTAATAGATTCGACCATATAATGAATCATGCCCGAAGGGATCGTGATCTCATCTGAAAGCTTGACCGCTTCTTCCTTGAATTCCTTGTCCCTTCAGATATCTATGAATGTTCTTCGGCTCTCCGGCAGAGATACTCCCAGAAAGCGGAGGTCATATTAGGTTCGTCGAATCCGAAGACGACACCGGGTGTGTCATTTTTGCAGAGAAGAATCCCACGGCTGTCCTTGCCGCAAAGTGTAAGATTGTCCGGTACGTTCTCGGCGGCACGCACCTGGTAATTTTTGTGTTGTTTTTTAAGGGTCTCCAAATGCGCCCTATGGGCTTGGTACTCTTCGTGCGTATAGCACAGCCCCGGCGCGCCCAAAAAATCCGCAAAAGGCACCGGGATATCCACAGCGCCCGGAGGCGGGTCTGCCAGCAGCTCTGTATAACGACCAGTTTTTAGATACTTGAAAAGGGCTCCAGCGAGCTGATTTCGCGTCTCCAGAATTCGACTTTCCGGAGCGCGCTTCTGAAGCGACGCGGCCACCGTTTCCGGCATGGTGGGCATGGTGGGCAAGCCGCACAGACAAATCATGGTTCCCTGCGCACTTAGAAAAGAAATATAAGTGTCCCAGAATTCTGATCTCCGTTCCCCGTTGAAAATCCGCATCAGGGGGCGGCAGAGGGACAAAAGATTTTCGTATTCCAACGCCAACGCCGCGACGGCAGCGGGGGTGTCGTAAAAGGCGTGCAGCATACCCTCGGTTTTCCGGCTGACCGATCCCGATGTCACCGCGGCTGTTTTCGGAGCCACAAACAGGGTTCGCTGGAACACGCCGTCGCGAAGCCTGGGATAATAGTAGGGTTCCACGCGCCCTGTCATATAAAGCGGCACCCATTTCGCTACACCCTCCAGCATTTCGTGGATGCCCCGGTGGATGGCGTGTATGATTTTCACACGGTTACCCGCCGACAGTACCCGCACGCACTCCTGCGCCCAAAGGGCGGCGAAGTCCGGGTCTTCGTAAAGCCAGCCCATTTCCTCGTCGGAAAACAGTAGCACAGTTTGAGGCTCCGCTTCCTGTAAAATCAGGGAAAGCAGCTGCGCTACCGCCGCGCGCTTTCCCTCCGGCCCGTAATAACAAGCTCGGGGCGCCTCACTCTCACTTAATGGCTGCGGGGCTTCCTCCCTTTTCACAGATGTGCCGGTAGCGCGGATGAAGCTACTCAAAATCGGCTCCACCTGGGAGCTTTTTTCTTCTCCCCGAAGCCACAGTACGATCATCTCCGCCGCCCGGGCTTCCTCTTCAGGCCATGCATCCAGACTCATCAACTCGCAGAGGCTCTTCTTCTGATAATCAGCCCGGATGCGTTTGGTAAAATAAGTGCTCATTGCGGACAGGAATGAAGGCTTTTTCGGCAGCGGACGGCTGCCCCGACGCAGGCGGCTGACATGGGATGAGTCCAGCGCGCAAGCCTTACCCAAAACGCTTGCGGAGGTTCCCGTCAGTTCCATCAGTAAATCAAGCCGCTGAGAGAACATGGCGCATCACATCCTTTCACTTATAAGATACCATATAATTCTACCGCAAACAACAAATTCCGGCACGGTTCGTGCCGGAATTTTGGCCGTGCCAAAACAGGGGGGGCTCTGTTTCGAGTGGACTTCGTTTGTTACAATGAATCCAAAGGGAGGAAGTCCCATGGATATTGAAGTTAAAAACGGCCTGTTCAACTATAGGCCGGGTGAGCTAACAATGGAGATGGATGCGCTCAGTCTGCGCTTTTGTGGACGGGAGCTGACCTTCTCGGCGGACAGCCTGCGCACAGCGGTCTTTGTTCCGTCAAAGGGCGGCGGATGCCGGGTGGATATGGAGTCCGACGCCGGACAGGTGGAGCTTTTTATCCCGCTAAAGGCGGACGCGGACAAGCTGGCTGCGGCGCTGTATGCCCTCGCCGGGACAACCGGGCGTGTGGCGATGATTCTGGACGGCCGGGACAGATAATCTTGAGAAACGATACTGGGGAGGAAGAAGGAATATGAAGAAAAGAATATTTTATGGTTTTGTCATAGCGGCCTGTCTGCTGCTTGTCCTGCCGGTCACGGC
>JBFWIW010000076.1:0-12439 GCA_050253535.1 Oscillospiraceae bacterium | reverse complement strand
GGCGAATTCACTACGCCCGAGGATGCCCCCGGGACCCGCCGCTAGGCGGGACGCCGTCGGGGGCGGCGTACAAGCGTTTGCGCAGCAAACCTTGCCGCAGGGCGAATTCCCTTCGCCCGAGGATGCCACCGGGACCCGCTGTTAGGCGGGACGCCGCCGAGGGCGGCGTACAAGCGTTTGCGCAGCAAACCTTGCCGCAGGGCGAATTCACTTCGCCCGAGGATGCCACCGGGACCCGCTGTTAGGCGGGACGCCGCCGGGGGCGGCGTACAAGCGTTTGCGCAGCAAACCTTGCCGCAGGGCGAATTCACTTCGCCCGAGGATGTAAAAAGAACAGGGACGCGACTGCGTCCCTGTTCTTCGAATACACGTAACGATTAGCCCTGCTCTTTCATTCTGGCAAAGCAATCGCTGCAGTAAACAGGTCTGTCAGACTTCGGCTCGAAGGGAACTTTCGCCTCGCCGCCGCAAATAGCGCAGACAGCGGTAAAGTACTCTCTGGGGCCACGTGCGGCGTTCTTGCGAGCGTCGCGGCAAGCCTTGCAGCGCTGGGGTTCGTTCTGGAATCCGCGCTCTGCATAGAACTCCTGCTCACCGGCAGTGAATATAAAATCATTGCCGCATTCCTTACATTTGAGTGTCTTGTCTTCGTACATTTTGAATCCTCACTTTTGACTAAATCTTGCCCGTTGGGCTTTATTTGCGTTCAGTTTTCACTGATGTCGCCATTAATTAGGTACCGTGCCAGCTTTTTTCTGATCCGCTGCACAGCGTTATCAACAGACTTCGGAGTCTTCGATATTTTTTTTGCAATCTCAACATATGAGAGACCATCGAAATATAATTCCAAAACCTGTGATTCAAATCCGGATAGAGAGCCAGATAAACTCTCAGTGATTTCTGCTACTCGCTCTCTGTTAATCAGCAACTCTTCGGGATTTGCTGAAGAACCCGCCGAAAATGCATGGTTTTCGTCAAACTGAGGAGATTCAAACGACACATAATTATTAAGGGGAATATGCTTAAATCGCGAAGCAGACTTAATTGCCGTGTATAGATGATTTCTTATACAGAGTTCCGCATAAGTTTTAAACGAAGCGACACGGTCGGGATTATATCTCCTTATTGCGGAGAGAAGTCCCATCATACCTTCCTGAATGAGATCCTCACTGTCTCCGCCTGCCAGAAAATATGGGCGCGAACATATCTTGACCAATCTGCTGTATTTCTGAAGAAGCATCTCTTCAGCATCTATATTGCCGGAAGCGGCGTATCGCCAAAGTTCATCGTCGCTGAAATTGTTATTTATATCCATTACACAACCGGAAAGATATTTGTTTATGATACGTTTATATTATATTGTTGGATTAGCTACAAGTCAAGTCTTTTTGTTAAAATCATAAAATATTTTTACATAATTTTGCTTCATTTACAGCGTTTTAATCAAATTTATTAGTTTTGCGGCCGTTTCCTCCGCGATTTCCACACTTCTGGCCTCCACCATTACCCTGATAAGAGCTTCGGTACCGGAAGGCCGGACGAGAATTCTACCCTCCCCGCCGAGCTTTTCCTGTTCTCCCACTATCCTGGCCGCAAGTTCAGGCGCCGACATAATGGCGCTCTTTACGGCGTTCCCGCCTTCTATCGGCAGATTATGCAGCACCTGCGGATACTGGGGTATCTCCGAGGCAAGCTGTGACGCCGTAAGTCCCGAGGATGAAAGTATGCTCAAAAATTTCACCGCCGCCAACTGTCCGTCTCCGGTAGTGGCGTCATCAAGAAAGATGAGGTGACCGGACTGCTCGCCGCCCAGATTATAGCCGCCCGCCTGCATCAATTCGAGAACATTTCTGTCACCCACCGCGGCGCACCTGAGGTCAATACCGCACTTCCGGGCAAATTCGTGAAAGCCCAGGTTGGACATCACCGTTGCGACTATGGCGTTCCCGGCAAGCCTGCCCGCCTTTTTCATGTATTTACCGCATATACCCATAACCTTGTCGCCATCTATGATATTTCCTTTTTCATCCACGGCAAGGCACCTGTCCGCATCGCCGTCGAATGCGAGCCCGAGGTCAAATCCGCCTGCCTTTACGACGCTGCAGAGTCCGTCCATATGCGTTGAGCCACACCCCGCGTTTATGTTTACGCCGTTCGGCCGTTCATTTATTATCTCGCAGTCTATGTTGAATCTCGAAAACAGGTTTGACGCAGTACTCGAAGCTGCGCCGTTGGCACAGTCAATTGCGACTTTAAGCCCCTTTATCTCCGATTCGGCTCTGGTATACAGATAGTCGACATACACAGAGAGCGCCTCTGCATCGACATGGTATACTTTGCCTATCTCATTGTGGGTTTTCATGGGGAGCGGGCCGGGCTCGTCTATAAGTACTTCTATTTCCGCCTCCAGGTCGTCAGAGAGCTTGAATCCCTCGGCGCTGAAAATCTTTATGCCGTTGTATTCAAACGGGTTATGCGACGCGGATATGACTATGCCGGCGTCCGCCTTAAACTGTAGCGTCAAAAATGCCACCGCCGGAGTCGGTACAACGCCGAGAAGCCGGACGTCCGCGCCGGCTGAGCATATACCGGCAACCAGCGCTGACTCCAACATATCAGAGGATACTCTCGTGTCTTTACCTATGGTTATAACCGGCCTCTTTGCCTTACCCTTTGACAAAGCGATGCCGACCGCCTGTCCGGTCCTTAACGCGAGCAGGGGGTCAAGCTCAGACCCCGCTATACCTCTTATGCCGTCGGTACCGAAATATTTTCCCATATAATTAAGTCATCCTTAAATTTATTATTTTAGATGTCAAGACTTGTCTGACCAAGCATCTTGAGCCCCAGGTGCTCATATGCTTTTCTGGTCACACACCTGCCGCGAGGCGTGCGAGACAAAAAACCCTGCTGCATGAGGTAGGGCTCATATACGTCCTCAAGCGTTATCGACTCTTCGTTTATTGTGGCAGCGATCGTCTCAAGCCCAACCGGGCCTCCGCCATAGTTTTCAATTATACTGCGAAGGAGCCTCCTGTCAATTGCGTCAAGGCCGCAGGCGTCTATCTCCAGCTTTGCAAGCGCGTCCGACGCGGCATTTTTTGTTATTGTCCCGTCGCCGAATACCTCGGCAAAATCGCGTATGCGGCGCAGAAGGCGATTTGCTATACGCGGCGTGCCGCGGCTCCGAGAGGCGATCTCGTATGAGCCTTCCGGCTCTATCGGAACGCCGAGTATTGCAGCCGAACGGTCTACTATCAGCTTAAGTTCTTCCGGCGAATACAGTTCCAGTTTTAAATCTATGCCGAAACGGTCGCGGAGCGGTGACGACAGCTGGCCGGAGCGGGTCGTGGCTCCCACAAGTGTAAAGTTTTTGAGTTCCAGGCATATGGATGTAGCAGAAGGCCCCTGCCCGATAATAATGTCAATCTGCTTATCTTCCATCGCGGGATACAATATCTCTTCAACCGATCGGTTCATTCGGTGTATCTCGTCTATAAAGAGTATGTCATTTTCGTTTAGGTTTGTCAGAAGCGCCGCGAGATCTTTCGGCTTTTCGATCGCAGGTCCCGATGTCTTGCGCAGTGCCCCTCCCATTTCACGGGCGATTATGGCGGCGAGCGTAGTTTTTCCGAGTCCCGGAGGCCCATGCAGCAGGACATGGTCAAGCGGCTCATTTCTGCGCCGTGCGCCCTCGATATAAACCGAAAGATTTCCCTTGGCCTTCTCCTGCCCGATGTACTCCGTCAGCGTGTGCGGCCGAAGACTGTACTCCCCGTCGTCATCCGAAGTAACAGACGTCGTGAGCAAAGCTTCACTCTCGCCGCGCTGATCACCGTCGTTATCGCTGAAATTAATGCTCATTTCCCGTCACCTACTTTAGACTGTTTTTCAGCACCTCGCGAATAATCTCCTCCACAGCCAGAGCTTCCGTATCAATTCCGCGCAAAGCGGCTGAAATCTCGCTCTGTGTGTAGCCAAGCACGGAAAGTCCGGCTGCCGCAGCCTCCCCTTTTGAACCTGATGCCCCCTGTACACCGGAAGACGTAATCGCCGTGCCCTTTACAGGAATGTTTTCTTTTGCGACCTTATCCTTCAGCTCAAGTATAATGCGCTGGGCAAGGCGCTTTCCAATCCCCTGCGCCGAGGTCAGCGCCTTTTCGTTGTCTGTTATTACCGCCATGGCCAAAGCCTCGGGCGAATTGGCCGATAGAATTGAGAGAGCAGCTTTGGGGCCCACGCCGGACACTCCCAGGAGGAGTTCAAAGCAGCGTTTCTCGTTCATATCGTGAAATCCGTATATATCAAACGCGTCTTCTCTGATATTGCAGTACGTATAAAGCCGCGCCTTCTTGCCGATCTCAAGGTAAGAGAGCGTATTCATCGTCGTATAACAGCGGTATCCCGCTCCTGAAACGTCAATTACGACGAGGCTGTGTTCAATTATTGTGACGGTACCTTCTAAATAGTAGAACATACACCTGTTCCTCCGTTTTGGTTCAAAAGAGAATTAGCGTTGCGCGCATGGCAGATGGCGACGGCAAGCGCATCGGACGCATCGTCCGGCTTTGCGACATCGCTCAAGCTGAGCAGGCGCTTAACCATTTCCATCATCTGTTTTTTGCCCGCTCTGCCGTAACCCGTTATTGCCTGTTTTATCTGGAGAGGCGTATACTCGAACATCGGCACAGCGTTCTCCTCTCCGGCAAGTATTACGACACCGCGTCCGTGCGCGACCGAAATACCGGTTTTTAGGTTCGTGTTGAAAAAAAGTTCTTCAATTGCGATGGCATTCGGCCTGAACGTGTCGATGAGATCTGTCATATCGTGGTATATATGCGATAGACGGACAGAGAGGCGTAGCCCGGCCTCAGTCGTGATAGCGCCGCAGCGGATGAGTCTGCACTCGGCGCCTTTCGACTCTATGACGCCGAAACCGACGGTCGCTATCCCCGGGTCTATACCGAGTATGATCATCTCTAACTACCACCCACTTATTTCATATTTTTCATTTTAACACACCAAACAGGAAAAAGGCAAGGCTATACGTTTATTATGGAAATTAAGAAAAGCACCCGAACGGCAAACTTTCACATATACGATAAACGGGCATAAACTGTATTGAAGTATCAAAAATTTTCTCCGCATTTCAGCCGGAGAGAAAGATTTATTATAAGGAGGAAGCAAAATGCCACCCACCGCCACCCCCGGCCCGGTTCAGGATTCCGCCTGCATAAGAGAGGCCGTCTGCGTACATACGAAAAAAATTTTTGACTCATGCCGTGACAAAGACTGTATTGAGGATCTGCTCGTATATCCGACCCTGTCATCCCTGCCAATCATTGCGTGCGCTCTTTCTGTCCGTGCGCGCAGCGCTGAACTACTCTACGTAGCGGTCGACGTCCAGCCCGTAAGCTTTAACCGCGGCTACTTTGCGGTAGATGCCCGCTATCACTATAAGATCACCGGCGAGGCATGCACACCTGTCTGCCGCAATGCAGAATTCACAGGCTACTGCGTGTTTGACAAAAGGGTCATCCTCTTCGGAAGCGAGGGCAATGCCAAAATATTCAGCTCCGACACCCCGATGTACTCGATAGGCCCCCATGCGCTGGAAGCGTCCAATCTCCCTGTTGCAGTTGTAGAAGCAGTTGACCCAATCATACTTAACATGAAGCTCGTCGAAACCTGCCCGCCCATGCCCTGTGAGTCAATGATCTTTGACGTCCCGCAGTTCGTGGCTGAATCCTTCGACAGCCCTGTCTCGTTTGAGCGTCCGGACCGCCGCGTATATGTCACCCTTGGTCAGTTCTCAATCATCAGGCTGGAGCGCGATACCCAGCTTCTCATCCCGACATACGATTACTGCATCCCCGAAAAGGAATGCCCGGGCGGCAACGAGGACGATCCCTGCTCGCTGTTCTCCAGAATATGCTTCCCGATGGAGGAATTCTTCCCGCCGGATAGCCTGGTCCCGACAGACGGATACCGCGAGGCGCGCGCCACGCTCGGCAAATAAAATCAGAAAAACAGGCAACAAAATTATGTCTGCCAATTTACAAATGTCAAAAAATATTTGCATGAAGGCTTCTAAGCCGAAGCCTTCATGCAAAGCGTCATATCTGCCGAACATACCAGAATTGGCGCGGCGAAAACTTTTCCAGCATTCTCATCACACCTTTTTTGGCGAGCTGAAAATAGGCGGACAAAATGATGTCCGTCTATTTGACATTTATGACTAAGAATAATATAATATTTTCCATCTCTATTTCGTTAAAGGAGAGCACTGATGAAGACATTTATTCCTGAAGGCTATGCACCTGTACTCGGCATATATGAGACGCAAAAGGCCATCGGCACGCTCAAGCGTATGTTTGAGGACTGCCTGGCCGGGAAGCTATGCCTGCGCCGCGTGTCCGCACCGCTTTTTGTTGATGGCGCTTCCGGTTTAAACGACAATCTTAACGGCGTTGAGCGCCCTGTTGAATTCGACATTACCGCAACCGGCGGGAAAGCTCAGGTCGTACACTCACTCGCCAAATGGAAGCGTCTGGCGCTCAGAAACTATAAATTCATGCCGGGTACCGGACTCTATACCGACATGAATGCCATAAGGCGCGATGAAGAACTGGATAACCTTCACTCGATATATGTCGACCAGTGGGATTGGGAAAAGATAATTCTCCCCGAGGATAGGACCCTCGATTTCCTCAAACAGACGGTAAACGACATCGTTGCCGCCATCTGCGAGACGCACAGGACTATAAAGGCCATGTTTCCGGAGCTTAAGACAGAGGTCAGTTCCAATGTCTCATTCATAACGACGCAGGAACTTGAAGACCTCTATCCCGATAAGACACCAAAAGAGCGTGAAAATCTCTATTTAAAGGTTCACAAGACCGCCTTCATTATGCAGATAGGCCGGCCACTCCGCTCGGGCGAAAAACACGACGGACGAGCCCCCGACTATGACGACTGGGACCTCAACGGCGACATCCTGCTTTGGGATGACCTTCTGGGCTGTGCGTTTGAAGTTTCCTCCATGGGCATAAGGGTGGACGAGAAATCTCTTGAAACGCAGCTGAACCTCGCCGGCTGTGACGACCGCAGGGCTCTCCCCTTCCATAAAATGCTCCTGGCCGGAGAGCTTCCGCTCTCGATAGGCGGCGGCATCGGCCAGTCACGCCTCTGCATGCTGCTCCTCGGAAAGGCACATATCGGCGAGGTGCAGGTATCCGTATGGGACCGTGAAACGCTGGAGACCTGCAAAAAAGCCGGCGTCGAGCTGCTTTAAATTATCGATAATTCACACGTCAATTAATTTCTCGCTGCAATTCGGTATACAAAACGCCGTGGCAAAAGCCACGGCGTTTCATGTGATTATTTATTTGAATGTCACCGTGTTGCCGTCTGCTACTATGCCGAAGTAGCTTACGCCGCGCCCGAAGTTGAGCGTTGTTCCATCCTTCAGCTTGAAAACAAACTGGGACGAGTATGTATCCTTAGACCACGTTATCGGGACATACTTGCCTTCACAGGCAAAATATCCCTTGCCGCTGCCCGTCAGAATAGTATCCATTCTTCCCGCGGTGTCGCCGGCTATCTGATATACCTCCGCATAAACGATTACAATGTTTTTTACCGAGACCTGCTCGCCGTCCAGCGCGTCGACATATTTACTGCCGTTCTGGCTTGCCAGATAGACTTGGTTCTCCGAGTCATATTCGAAGGACGTGTTTTTTGTTGATGAGAACTTCACAGTCACACTCTCCGCACTCTCTCCGTCGGGCTGAGGCTCGTCCGTAAACACCATGTTGCACTCGTAGCCGTCTTTGTGTTCCGTGCGAAGTTTCTTCATTTCCACGTATTCCGGAATCTTGGAAGGCAGCGCCATAAGGCTGTGCTCATAACCGGCTGTCTTCCTCCTGGATGCGTTGCGGTAAAAAATGTAATCACTGCCGTTGACGCCGTCGATATTCGTTATACCCCTCGATTTAATTGCGGCATATGCGTAATTGCTGCCGCCCGCGTGGATATAAATCGCGTCCAGTCCCTGTGCCATATCCAGAAAATAGTGGCGGGAACTGCGTACGCTGCCAATTTCCGCGATATCAGGCACATCCTCGTATACAGCCATTATTCGGGTTATACCGCCCTCGACCACTGCCTCATAAATAAGGTCCGCGCTGCCGATACCCGCCTGAGGAAGCGCTTTTTTCAGATTGTTCAGCATAAAAGCGAATGGGCGCCGGACGGACAGATCATTATCTGTCGGAAGCCCTGTTAGAGCACTGTAAGGCCCTGTATAAGCCTCTGGTTCCGGTTCCGCCTCAGGTTCAGGCTCAGGCTGAGATTCCGTCTCAGTCGCGGTCTCAGGCGCGACTATGGGATCAGGTCCAGTCGCCGTCTCGGTTTTGCCGTCACTTTCCGAACAGGCGGCCGCCGTAAAAACAAGCAGCAAAGAAATCACCAAAAGTATAAAACGCTTCATCTGTGCATTACCTTCCTGCTTTTGACAAAATATACTATTATTTTAATCCCCGGCAGTTATTATGTCAAATAGAAAAAAATACAAAATTCCCACAGTAAGGATTGTACCAAGGCGGGGTTCTGTATTATACTAGACATAGTATACCAAAATATATTAAAATCCGGTATTTGTGAGGCATAGTACGATTCGATATGTTAGGTGCCGGACGCGATCGAACTTGACCGATTGAAATCGGAAAGAAAATTACTATACGGAGGTGTGTCTAATGGATAGGCGTTTGGGCTTTATCCACGACAAGCTTAATATAAAACTTCTCATTCTCTATATATTAAGGCGTCTTCCGGAGCCGATCACCTTCGATACGCTCTCCGAGCTCACCCTCTGCGACGACGCAATAAGCTATTTTGATTACTCTGAGTGCGTAGCGGAGCTGCGGGAGGGCGGGCAGCTCAAAGCGGAAAACGGGTTGTACTCCATTACGGACGATGGCAGAAAAAATGTAGATACCATCGGCACCTCGCTTCCTTATTGTGTTCGGATAAGAGCACAGAAGAGCACAACGGCGCTCGCCGTAAAACAAAAACGCGACTCTCTCATAGAAACGCAGCACAAGGCCCGTGTGCGCGGCGGATATACCGTCTCTCTCTCAATGGATGACGGTCTCGGCCCAGTCATAGCGCTTGAACTTCTTGCCGGCACAGAGGAAGAGGCGTTCGCTCTGGAAAAGAATTTTAGGACAAACGCCGAATCACTTTACGGGAAGATCATGATGCTTCTGCTGGACGAACAGTGAACACCGTGAAATAAGCAAAGTACAGCTTAAAATTTTGCTTAAAAAGAAAGGATTGACCATATGAAGCCCCGTCTTATTGCAACCGACCTTGACGGCACAGCCATAAAAAACGACCATATGACGATGACAGACCGCACAAAGGAGGTTTTCAGGCGGGCGGCGGAAGGCGGTATCTTTGTTGTCCCCGTAACGGGCCGGAGCCTCGGCGTCCTTCCGTGTGGGATACTCCCCTCATATTCCTATATCGTCACATCGAACGGCGCCTCGGTTTACGACGTTAAAAACCGAGAGACTATAATAACGCACCATCTCACAAAAAAAGAATCCGAGACCGCCTGGAGCATACTGTCCGGCACCTCCGACCTGGTGGAATTATTTATAAAAAACAAAATGGCTATCGACCGCCATTCCTTTGAAAATGTCCGCAGTATGGCATTACCCGCCCATCATCTGGAATATTACGCGAACGGCGATCCGTTGGTGCTGGATTCCTACAGCGAATTCATCAAAAGCGACGGGATGGGCATAGAAAAGTTTTATATACCGGTAAACGGCAGCAAAGATACGGAAAAAGTGCGTAGTGCGCTCACCGAGACGGGGCTATTCGACGTTTCCACCTCCGGAGCCAACAATGTCGAGCTGAATAAGCGCGGCGTAAACAAGGGGGCGACTCTGCGTGAGCTGTGTAAAATGCTCGGCATCGACATGAAGGACGTCGTCGCTTTCGGTGACGAAAGTAACGATATAACCATGCTGGAGAGCGTCGGATGGGGTGTCGCGGTTGCAAACGCCAAAGCGGACGTCCATGAAGCCGCCAAATACTCCACGCTCCCAAACGAAGAAGACGGTCTCGCCGTCTTCCTCGAGGAAACATTCGGTATATAATGATATAAGTAATATAAGCACCGCCGCACAAGGTGTAAAAGACCTTGTGCGGCATTTTTAATATTTTTTCAGATTTGATATTCTATGTAATTTCTATTTTTTGCGGTCAATACCTCAGTAATTTTGTCCGTGTAGAAATACCAGTTAAGTATGTCTCAAAATAATTCGATAACAGTTGTAAATGGAGTAATTATATGAATTTTTACCGATTATTTGGAAAATGGGGAGAATGGGAATATCATGAAAAGTATAAAAATGAAATTAACGGTATTGATATGTCTGATTGCGCTTATTATTTGCCTCCTGCTGACGGGTATAAACACTTTTATTCTCTATAAAACAGTAAATAATGACATGGATACCAGCGTAAACGCAACTTCCAAAGCATATTCTCTGGCAATTGCAAATGCCATCAGCATATACAAAAATGAAATTGAAACTATAGCGTCCGACAGCAGGATAACCGCGGGGTTATCCGTATCTGAAATTAGCGCAATCAGGCAGGAATACATTGATAAATTCGGATTTGAAGAGGTTGTATTTGCAACGGCAGACGGTATCACGGTTGATGGGGTTGATATTTCAGACCGTGAATATTTTCAAAAAGCAATTAACGGCGAAACCTATATTTCAAGTCCTCTGGAATCAAAAAAGACAGCCGGTCAAATTTTATTGAATCTTGCGGCAAAGGTCGATAACGGTTCAGGCTATAACGGCATTGTATTTGCGCAGTTGAGTAACGACGTATTCAGCCAGATAATCAAGGATGTCTCCATCGGCAATAAGGGTTATGGTTTTGTAATTGATAAAACAGGTACAATTGTGGCACACAAAGACAACTCACTTGTCGGATCTTTCACAAATTATATTACTATGAGTGAAAATGACGCTTCCTACGGCACAATGGGCAATTTTATCAGTGAAATGCTGAACAATCAGACCGGCTCCACTTCCGTCAATTTTGAGGGATCGCAAAAGTATATAGCATATACGCCGGTTTCCAATACAGACGGCTGGGATCTTGCCATGGTCGCCGACGAGCATGAAATGATGTCCTCTTTATACAGCAGCGTTTTAATTTCAATAATAATTACAATAGCAATTATTATCGTTTCCTTTGTGTTTGCTGTCATATTTGCAAATAAAATCGGGAAACCCATTTCAATTGTTTCAGGCAGGCTTAAACTGCTAAGCGAGGGCGACCTCACTTCATGCGTACCGGAAGTAAAATCAAAGGATGAGACATTTATTCTTGCGGACTCCCTGAGACAAACCACCAGCAGCCTGAATTCATATATTAAGGATATACATAATGTACTTTCAAACATTTCTACAGGAAATCTTGACGTAAATACGAGTCAGGAATATGCGGGTAATTTTATCGGTATTCAAAAAGATATGGAGGAGATCATTGATTCTCTCAATAGAACAATTACTCAAATCAATACCGCATCGGGCGAGGTTTTGAACGCCGCTGAGCAAATATCCAATGGTGCGCAGTGCCTGGCCCAGAACTCAACCGAACAGGCGAACTCTGTGGAAGAACTGCTGGTTACTATGGGAGAATTCTCAAATCATATTACCGACACCACAAATAGTGCGGAAAAAGCCAATAATAAGGTTCAAATAGCCAAAGAAAAACTGAGCAGCAGCAACGGACAGATGAAAAAGCTGACCGAGGCAATGAGCGAAATTAATGATACCTCAAATAAAATCAGTCAGATTATTAAAACTATTGAGGACATCGCTTTTCAGACCAATATTCTGGCTCTCAATGCCGCTGTTGAAGCTGCGAGAGCCGGTTCAAGCGGAAAAGGTTTTGCGGTCGTAGCTGAAGAAGTTAAAAACCTGGCGGGAAAATGCTCCGGGGCCGCAAAAAATACATCTGAACTGATCATGAACACAATATCCGCTATTAATAACGGCATTAGACTTTCCAGTGAAACCGCCACCGAATTAGATACAGCAGTGGGTGAAGTCGACAATGCCGCAAAACTTATTAAACAGGTTTTCACCGCCTCGGAAGAACAGAAAGATTCCATTCAGCAGGTGGTATCAGGACTTGGTCAAGTGTCCATCGTTGTACAAAATAACTCCGCAACAGCTGAGGAAAGCGCGGCTTCCAGCGAAGAGCTCGCAAGTCAGGCCAATATTTTAAAAGGAACCGTTGCGCTATTCACGCTTAAGCGTGAAGACGCCGGCGCAGCCGCCGAAAACGTTTTATAATTGTAATAAGGTATAAAAATAAGAGGCTGCTGTAATCCTGATAA
>JBFWIW010000075.1:0-12562 GCA_050253535.1 Oscillospiraceae bacterium | reverse complement strand
TTTGGTACGCCTGAAGGGACTCGAACCCCCGGTCTCGCGGTTCGTAGCCGCGCACTCTATCCAGCTGAGCTACAGGCGCATAGCTTTGCATAACGCTTTAGTATAATAGCATAACCGCAGGCAAAATGCAAGTATTATTTACGCTGATTATCGCGCTGAATCTTCTGCTTTCGCCTCGTTTTGTCCGTGCTCTTTGGCCATAAATTCCCGGGTTTTCCCTTCAGCGGTTTTTTCGCATCCGGAGGCGTACGGACACCCGGTGCAGCTTCCGGAACAACCGCTGAGTTTTCTTGAGGACTTTATCGAAAAGACCACGGCCCATATGAAGAGGGCCAGAACAGCTATCCCGACTATTATTGTTACGACACTGTCCAATTTATCATCTCCTTATTCTATTTTATCAATCCACAGTTAAAATGTAAACACCGGCGCCAAATTACTGTAAAAATTCTGTGTGCCCACCGAACATATGAAAATATTTTATGCTTATCCGAGAAAAAGTATTGACAAAATGTCGCGCTATGCAGTAAAATGTTTTTTGCTGACACGGACGCTTAGCTCAGCTGGTAGAGCTTCCGCTTGACGTGCGGAAGGTCAGCGGTTCAAGTCCGTTAGCGTCCACCACATCATCAACCATAGTTGATATAATAACTCCCGCCTCATAATGAGGCGGGAGTTATTATATCAACTGGCGAAAACAGAGCTTTTCGTTGTTTTTCTTGCTGTTTCACTCTCCTCTCGTCTTTGCTGCCGGAGGCATACCTGAAAATACTTGGAGATAACCTTTACGGTTTGATCTTTCTCTAACGTGTACGGAGGTATGTTTTCACAATATAGATTTAATCAGTCCTTCTTTTATATTCTATGTTGTATTTTCAAATAACAGATTTGTATATTGCTGCGTCCTATGAAGGAAAAACCGTTCGGATAAATATCATATAAAAGACCGTGCCAGTAAGGACACTCATGACTCCATAAAACCAAGCCCATAGAATATATGTCGGAAGTTGACTAACAGCGTCATCAGCGCAATGATCCAGATAGGCACGCCGGATATCAAAAGGGATTCCATGACAATTTGCATCGTACCTGCATATATAAACAAGCTGGACAATACCGCCCACTCGGCTGAATAGCCCGCCTGATGGCGCAGTATGCCGTAAGTAATTCCCACAAACATATATGATAAATAAACAGGCGCTATCAATCTGCACACGTAATATATATTCTTCATCACACAGCCTCCAGTAATGGAGACTATGCTATCGCCCCTATTTGTCACTTACCCGCTATAGACCTTTGCGCAATTATATCATCCACGTGTTTCAGGAATAATCATGTCAACCATAAAAATGCGCTCCTTCCCATTGTGAATTATGGGAAGGAGCGCATAATAAATGTTATGCTTTAATTATTCAACGTCCTGCAGTGCATCATAGCCCTCTTCACCTGTGCGGACCTTGATTACATTTTCAACGTCATAAATGAAGATCTTGCCATCACCTATGTTACCAGTGTAAAGAACTTTCTTTGCGGTTTCAATAACAGTTCTCACGGGCACCTTGCTGATAACTATCTCAATTTTGACCTTCGGGAGCAGGTGAGTTTCAAACTCAACGCCACGGTAGTATTCCGTCCTGCCTCCCTGGATGCCATAGCCCAACACATTGGACACCGTCATACCGGTTATGCCGATTTTGTCCATTGCGTTTTTCAGATCCTCAAATTTGTTCTGCTTTGTTATGATTTCCACCTTTGTAAACTTCAAGCCGCCTGAATCGATATCCAAGCCGGTTTTTACCTTCACGGGTACTGCACGTTCCATTGGAACAGTACCGGTAACAGCACTTGCAGCAACCGCAGAATCCGTATGAGCGTAATCAAGATTCAACGCCGCATTGGTATAATCCAGTGTTACAAAATCCGGATAGCCCTGGTTCCCGTGTTCACCGATATCCAAGCCCTCGATCTCCTCCTGCTGGGTAACGCGGATACCCAGGGTTACCTTTATCAGCAGCCAGGACAGCAAGGCCGCCACAAAAACAAACCCGCCTACGCTAAGCACACCAATGGCCTGAGCGCCCAGCAATGCAAACCCACCGCCAAAGAACAGTCCGTTAAGAGTGCTGATACCGGCAATGCCGTCCTGAGCAAACAAGCCAACAAACAGCGTACCGAGTACGCCGTGTACAAGGTGAACTGACAGTGCGCCTACAGGGTCATCCAGCTTTACACGGTCAAAGAACATTACCGAAAGTACAACTATGACGCCGGAAATTGCTCCGATAATTATTGAGCTCGGAACACTTACGAAAGCACAGCATGGTGTGATCGCGACAAGACCTGCCAGAAGACCGTTTATCGACATGCCGAGATCCGGCTTGCCGATTACAAGCCATGCTGTTGCCGTTGCAGTTAGTATTGCCATTATGCCTGCCGTGTTGGTCGTCACTACTATGTGCGAAATAGCAACGGGGTCAGCCGCCATGGTGGATCCTGGGTTGAACCCGAACCAGCCCAGCCACAGAACAAATGCGCCTATCGTTGCAAGGCTCATGTTATGACCAGGAATGGGGTGAATCTTGCCATCCTTGGTATATTTGCCAATTCTGGGCCCAAGGATCATAACGCCGGCCAACGCCGCCCATCCGCCGACAGAATGGACAACTGTTCCACCTGCAAAGTCAAGCATACCCAGTTTTGCGAGGAACCCTCCGCCCCAAATCCAGTGGCCGACTATCGGATATATAAGCATTGTAAGTATCAACGAAAATATTATAAAGGATATATATTTGATTCTCTCAGCAACCGCGCCGGAAACAATCGTCGCGGCGGTTCCACAGAACACCAGCTGGAAGAAAAACTTAGCCCAGAAAGGAACACCCGCCCATGATATCGCAGAGTAAACGCCCTGATACGCGTCCCCTGTCGAGGGAGAGTTATCCAATCCGCTCGCCATAAAAAGGCCCTTTAAACCCATGAAGCCATTCCCGTCTCCGAACATGAGACCCCAACCCAGGACAAGAAAGCCAAGTGAGGACACGGCAAAAACTATAAAGTTTTTTGAAAGGATGTTTACTGAGTTTTTTTGGCGGGCAAGGCCGCTTTCTACTGCCGCAAAGCCGAGATTCATGAAAAATACAAGTACTCCGGTGATAATTACCCAAATGGTATCTAGAATTACTTTGGTTTCCATATATACCCCTCTTCCTTTATCATGCTATTTTTACAACAAAAAAAAGCGTTGCGGGAATTACCCCGCAACACCTTTGTTGCATGTTAATATCAGTATATATTGCAGTTTTCATAATGTCAACAGCCCAATAATTATTGTGCGAGTTTGATAATTATTACTGCATATCCAGCTGTAATTTTGTGCATGTTCAAGAAAACAATCTAATCTTAACACCAGTTGGAACCGGTTAACGCAGAAATCAGGCTATTTATGGCGTCCTTAACGAGATTTTTTGCAACTATAAATCCAATAATCTGAAACACTTTTCAATAATTTTACCAGCCTCTTGCCTTTTATGCAAAAAGGCATTCGTCCATTTGGATGAATGCCTTTTTCAACATTAAATTTACATACTCCGGAACCCCGCTCTCGGCGGCATATCCCGTATTTATCGCTTGCTTAAGTCTCAGCTCTCTATAATTATCGAAGTTGCTGAAAACGCCGTAGAACTCGTATATGAGCCGTAGGCAACTAAGGTTACGCCTGTCTCTATTGTAGAGAGCCGCACCGTGTTACCCGTGGTGGAATTAATAATAGTGCCGGCCTCTCTTGTATCCACATATATCAGCTTTTCGGAAACGAGGATAGTAACCGTCTTCGATGATGTATCAACCGTAAGTACAGTACCGCTGACCTTAGTTGCAGAGGCCGCGGATATCTCCAGATATATCTCGGTGATGACATTGCCGTAAGTAACCACTGTAACCGTATCTCCGATCTTTATATCGGACAGCAGTATCGCATTGCTTCCGCTGTAAACGCCGGAACTCTCGTCCACCATGAAGGTATACGTGAGTCCGTCTTTATCAGTGATCCCCCAGGAGAGCCCTTCTGTCGTCGTTGTTATCGAAGTGAGCTCACCGGTGTAGGTATCCTCCGAACCGCTTGTTACTATGCTCGCGATCACACAGTTTTCAACCGAGAACAGAACCTCGTCGCCGACTGTCAGGCGGTCGACACTAATAACAGTGTCACCGCGCATTATCTTAGGCAGGTTTGTAATATCCATCGTAAAACTATAAACATTTCCGCTATAATCCGTTACTTCAAGTTTAACAGTTGAGCCGAACGTCAACGCGGATATCGTGCCAGTCGTCTCGTAATCGCAGGGGTTGGATGTGATTTCCCTGACCTTGCCGTTTTCCATCTTAATCGTGACGAAATTGTTTTTAGTAAGGGAAGTTAACGTTACTTCCTTACCGCTTTCCGTAATTTCCGTATCGGTCGGGATGGTATATCTGACCGTCACGCCGCTCTCAAGGCCAGTCAACACCAAGGTGTTAGCTGACGAAGTGGTGGAATAACCGTAAATACGGCCCTGCACCCACTCTACTGAAGTATCGCTCTCAACAGCAACGGATGCTACTATATGATCTTCTGTTTTTGCTGTCGCGCGGCAGCCGACATAAGCGGAGCCGAATATTTTTTCGTTTCCGTTTACAGTGACCTTCGCCGTCGACGGTATGCTGTATTTATATGTCACGCCGTTGTAGTTGCGCATGGTGAAGCTTGCGCTGCTTGCCTCAGTTATTATACCGTTTTCTCTGGAATATCCCTCATAGGCCGTGAGCTCAAGCGTAAGGCCCAGATCCTCGACGTAGTCCAGCGCGCGTACGACCATCGTCGCCACCACGGCACGGGTTACGTTTGTTTTCGGAGTAAAACAGTTTTGATCGTCACCGGTGATTATCCCCGTCTCCACAAGGACAGCTATGTAGCCGAGGTAATTTGTCGTTATCTCGTTTATATCGGCAAAACCCAGTGTGGAACCGTTTTCCGACTCTGCCTCGGAGGTTAACTGCATGGCGCGCACAAGGAGCACCGAAAGGAACTCTTTTTCTATGGGCGCGGAGAGATCAAGACTCTCAAGCTGGCTCTTTGTGATGATCCCTGCGGCAAGGCAGAGCATTATTTCGTCATATGCCCATGAAAGTGAAGACGGAACCGTACTCTCTACATACGCAGAATAATCTGAGGATATCCATTCAGACAAATCCTCGTCAGCACTATAAAAACGTGACAGGAATACGAGCGCCTCGCATGAGGTTATATTCTTTTCAGGTCCCATTGTCCCATCCGTATAGCCGGAGAGGTAACCCCTGGCCGCCAGATCTTCCATATTCTCGCGCGCCCAATGCCCCTCAAGGTCGGGGTAGGTTGCTGCAAATGCCGGCACAGAAAAAGAAACGGCCAACACGGCACTGAGAAGAAGCGCCATCACTCGTTTTTTCATTATCATTCCGCCTTTCCATAAATCTAGCGTGCTATCAAACGTCTTGAAACATATACGGCGAACACCCATATTTTGCTTCTTTACGACAGTATATCATAAACAAATCTCAATTGGTAGCACCTTGTTTTCATTCCTAATAATTCTTTTTTTGACGATAAAAACCGAAAGGAGTTCCGCACATAAACAGTGGCTTCTTTGTCTGTATTTCCTTGATTTATCAAATCTCAAGTGCTATTATATTCATATCCGTCGGCTGACCCGGCGTGCGCCGGATGGCCTAATACTTTATATAAAGGAGCGTGTACTAATGGATAAGATACTCATTACTTTCTGGATCCCGGATGAAGTTGCGGAAGTCTATAAGGACAAGGTCGAGCTCATCTATCCCCAGGAGAGAGTTTCCGGCAAATACACAATGGAGGAAACTTTGGCCCTCCTGCCCAAAGTTGAGGGAGTTCTTCTCGGCGGCGAACATTTTACCCCTGACGTCATTGACAAGGGTAATAAACTAAAAGTCATTGGCAGACTCGGCGTCGGCTGTGACGCGGTGGATTACATCTATGCCGGTAAAAAGGGCATTCCAGTCGTGAATACGCCCAATGCCGTCACCCACCCAACGGCCGAGCTCACCGTCTCCATTATGATGAGCGTGGCGAGATGCATTCAGGTGCTTGACAAAAAGCTTCGCTTAGATAAGAAATGCGTGGCTCCGTTCAATTACGAGACCAGGTCCACTGGCCTATACGGCAAAACTCTCGGCATAATCGGCTTCGGGCGCATAGGCAAGGCTGTCGCCGAGAAGGGCAAAGGCCTCGGCATGAAGATCATCTATTCCGATGTCATTCCCGCGTCGGCAGAGATTGAAGAGAGACTCGGCGCTGCAAGAATGAGTACTGAGGAACTCCTTAAGACGGCCGATTTTGTCTCCGTCCACTGCCCGTATGTCCCCGAGAACCACCACCTCATAAACGCGGAGACTCTGGCCATGATGAAGCCCTCGGCCTACCTTATAAATGCTTCCAGAGGCAAGATGGTCGACGAGGCCGCCCTTGTAACATCCCTTAAAAACGGTACAATTAAAGGCGCAGCCCTTGACGTCTATGAGTTCGAGCCCGAGATCAATCAGGACCTTCTGGACCTCGACAATGTCGTTTTAGTTCCGCACGTCGGAACATGGAGTTACGACGCCCGCGTCGCCATGGCGTATGAGTCGCTTGACGGTATGTGTGCCGTCCTCCGCGGCGAGAATCCTTTTAATATTTTCAACAGGCAGTACATAAAGTAATATTACATAAAAAAAGCGGAACGGCAAATGCCGTTCCGCTTTTTTTCAAATAATTATTTAACTTCAACAGTTGCGCCGACTTCGACGAGTTTTGCCTTGATAGCTTCTGCGTCATCCTTGGAAATGCCTTCCTTGATCTTGGCGGGAACGCCTTCAACGGTGGCCTTCGCCTCGGCAAGACCCTGTCCGGTAATCTCACGGACGATCTTTATAACCTTTATCTTCTCGGCGCCGAAAGAAGTCATAACGACATCAAACTCAGTCTTTTCTTCGGCAGCAGCGGCGGGAGCAGCAGCGGCGGAGGGAGCAGCCATAGCGGCGGCAGAAACGCCGAATTCTTCCTCAAGTGCATGTACGAGCTCGGAGAGCTCGAGAACTGTAAGTGCTTTTACTTCTTCAATAAGAGCAGTGATTTTTTCGCTTGCCATAATAACAGTACCTCCTATAAGTATTGTTGTTTTTAAATTTTCAGTTTAGATTTACTCGGCAGCGGCTTCTGCAAAGCCGCCATTTTTTTCGGCTATGGCCTTAAGGACAATAGCAAGGCTTGTGATAGGCGCGAGCATGGTGCCAAGTACCTGCGCGCGAAGGATCGGCATCGGGGGGATGGCCGCAAGAGCATTTATCTCATCGACGGAAATTACTCTGCCGTCTAAGAATCCTCCCTTGATCTCAAAGTGATTCGCAAATTTTTTCGCGTATTCGCTGATGATTTTTGCGGGAGCTATACAGTCATCTTTGCTGATGGCCATGGAAGTCGTCCCGTTAAGAACGGGATCGAGCTCGTTATAGCCGGCGCTGTCGATTGCAAAGCGAACCAGAGTGTTCTTTACGACGGAATAATCGACACCTGCTTCACGCAGCTTGCGGCGCATCTCGGTGTCCTCCGCGACCGTTATACCGGAGTAATCAACGAACACACCGGCAACTGCGGTCTTCAGCTTTTCGGAGAGACCTGCGACTATGGCCTTTTTCTCACTTAGAACCTTATCATTTGGCATAAATTTTCACCTCCACAGAAATGGTGTGCGTCCAATGAAAAATGCCCTTGCGCCAACACGCAAGGACACAAAGCAAACTAATAAAAGTATGCTGTCCTCGGCAGGATTTATGGTCAAAACCACCTGCTGTCTTTGGAACGCTTTGTAATACTATCAAATTATACTCTCACTGTCAATAGTATTTTTACATTTTGTTGTCATTTTATACTTGTTTTTACCTATATATTGCATTTATGAGGGTGAAAGCATATAATAATGAAAATATACTTCCTTGGAGGTACGCCATGTCTCTTGATATCAGCTATTACTTCGAACACTTCGATAGATTTCCCTTCCCTATGTTCTTCGATGATATAAAAAAGCCCTGCGAGATACTTCAAAAAGCAAAGGTATTCCTTAAATCACTTTTGACTGATAATCATGTCAGGGTGAACCATGCAGAAATGAAGGGCGAAGCCAGCCTTTATGGGAACTATTTTATAGACGAGGGCACGGTCATATATAACGATGTGACTATAATCGGCCCTGTTTACATCGGCAAAAACTGCGAAATTATGCCGGGCGCCGTAATACGCCCAAACACAATCATTTCTGATAATTGCAGCGTCGGTCACGGGAGTGAAGTCAAGCACTGCGTCCTTTTCAGCGGTGCAAAAGTCGCAAGCCTTGCATTTGCCGGTGACAGCGTCCTTGGCGCCAGTGCGCGCATCGGCTCCGGCGTCATAACAGCCAACCGCAAATTTGACCAGTCCAACGCCACTCTGAAGCTGGGCGGAGAGAAATGCGACCTGGGCGACGCGTTTTTCGGCTGTATCCTTGGTGACTCCTGCAGGCTCGGTGCAAATTCAGTCACGCTCCCGGGGACGCATATCGGGCCTCATACATGGGTCTTTCCCCTCACCACAGTGCGTGGCTTTATCCCGCGGGAAAAACGCGTGATGTCCAAAACCTCCAACATTGTCATGGAGAATGAGATAATCGAACTTAAACCGTAAAATATTTTCAGGACAAAAAAGGGCGGGCTGCAAAATAATCTGCAGTCCGCCCTTCTCTTACCGCTGGTAGAGTGGCGTCGAGAGATACCTCTCGCCGGTGTCCGGCAAAAACGCGACAATTGTCTTCCCTTTATATTCGGGACGGGCTGCGAGCTTCACAGCCGCGGCAAGAGCCGCGCCTGAGGTTATGCCAACGAGGAACCCCTCCGTCTTTGCGATCTCACGCGATTCATTATACGCCTCGTCGCCGGTTATTGTGATTATTTCATCACAGATGTTGAGATCCAGCGTCTCCGGCTTAAAGCCCGCGCCGATCCCCTGCAGGGGATGCGGGCCCGCTTTGCCCTTCGTCAGAAACGGTGACGCCTCCGGCTCGACACCGATTATTGTAACGCCGGGATTTTTCTCTTTAAGGTACTTCCCTGCGCCCGTTATGGTTCCGCCGGTACCGATTCCGGCAACGAAAGCGTCTATCCTGCCTCCGGTATCCGCCCATATCTCCGGCCCTGTGGACGCGTAATGCGCCGCCGGATTTGCGGGATTCACAAACTGGCCGGCCAAAAAACTGTTTGGTTCAGACCGGCAAAGTTCTTCCGCCTTTTCGATGGCACCCCTCAGCCCTAATTTGCCGTCGGTAAGCACAAGCTCTGCGCCGTGGGCCGACATGAGCATGCGGCGCTCCATACTCATTGTATCGGGCATGACGATAATAGCCCTGTATCCGCGCGCGGCGGCGACAAGAGCGAGGCCTATGCCGGTATTGCCGCTTGTCGGCTCGATTATCGTGCCGCCCGGCTTCAATATGCCGCGCTTTTCTGCGTCCAGCACCATGTTCAGGGCCACCCTGTCCTTCGCGCTGCCGCCGGGATTGAAATACTCGAGCTTTACAAGTATCCGCGCCGGCAGATCGCGGGCCGCGCAGTACCGTGACACGCGCAGAAGCGGCGTTTTGCCTATTAACTCGGTTATGGAATCGTATATCGGCATAACAACGTCCCCCTTCATTTTTATGATATTATAACCTATTGTTCTAAACTGTCAACAACGAAATTACCATAGAAATGTCGAAACAAAACAAGAAAGTCCCGCGCCTAATGGCGCGGGACTTTCTCTAACTTCACGCTTTCGCGTTAGGCTTCAGGATCAAAGTCGGGGTCTTCAGCATTGGTTACAAAGATTGCGAGAACATCGCCTTCATCGTAATCAACAAGTACGCTCAGCGTTACGGTGTAACCGCTGTCGTCAGCCGAATCAATGTCAGAGACGGAGGTCAACGCGCTCTTGTAGTAGCCCGCGTCGTCATCCATATGATCGTCATCACGAACATCAACAACAACTGCATCGCTGAAGTCAAAGTCATCAATAGTATCGTCGGTGGTAAGAAGATCGCCAAAGTAGCTGACATATTCTGTGTCGTAGATATAGTCATTTTCATCAGCTTCATCTTCAGGTTCTGATGTCAGGGTGTAAACGCCGTCGGCTACGGTGTAGGAGAAGAAGCCGTCAAGTACCAGGACGGTACTGCCATCAGTTGTCGGCATACCAGCATATTCGCCTTCGTCGATCGAAGTAATAGAAGTGCCGTCTACCTTCTTAATAGCGTAGGTTTCTTTTTCGCCAGTGCCGCAATCGTAGCCGGTGTACAGATAGTAGCCGTTATAGCCGTCCTGTCCGTCATTCTCGAAGTAGAGAATGCTGTCGGCCGCAACGCCGTTGTCATAATAGTCGTCGGTTATAAGGACTGCCTTAGCAATGTAGTTGGAGCCTGATTTCGTAGCGACAAGTGTTGTATCAGTGGGCAGGTCATAATTGATGCCGCCTGTAACTACCTTAGCTACTATGTCATCATCATCTTCGTAGATAAAGATGTAAACTGTGCTGGAATTTACATATGCCTTGTCTGCTTCAGATGTGCCTGTTCCAATGGTATCAACATTGATTGAAGTGTCGGTTGACTCGAATTCAACAGCTTCGGCTGCATCTATTTCAGCGCCGTAATAGGTGGTGCCGCTGGAACCTGTACCTGTAGTAGCTATAGCCTTGAACTCGGCTATACCGTCGGAATCAACAGAAACGGTATAGAGTGCCGGACCGCCGTTGTAGCCGTTGTACCTCTCGCCATAGTCTTCGTCGCTATCATCCACATCCTCAGCGGTCATGTAGGTAACTGCGGTTCCGTCGAGGGTGTATGCCTTGACATAGGAGTTCGTAACTAAAGTATTGTCTTCATCGGAAGCGAGCTTGTCAACGCTGTCATAGGCGGCAACGATGCTGTCATTGGTCGCTTCATCGTTCTGGACGATCATCATGTAGTTGCCTGCGCTGTCCAGATAGAGTGTTGTTGAAATTTCGTCGTCGATGTAATCCTTGTCAATAGTTGTGAGCTTGATTGCATCTTCATTGATTGAAGATGTTCCGAGAGTTGCGGAGGAAGATTTGTAGACAGTACCGTCTAACGTAATCTTGCTTTTGGAAACGTTTATTGAGGAAACGGTGCCGGTAACAGTCTCAGCTACCTTGAAGCTCATAAACTCGCCGTTGACTTCAACGCCAACAACATAGTCGTCCTTGGCTATGGTATCAAGACCGGAAGTGACATCGTCATAATCCACTGTGGAGGTGCCGCCGGTTGCAGTCTTCAGTGTAACAACTTCGGTGGTATCGTTGAGCTTTGTAACTTTGTAAAGCTGCTCGTTTATCTGAATCGCATAAACGGGCTCTTTATCGGAATCGTCAGAAATGAAGATGTAGGTTGTCTTGTTGTTTAGTTCATCAAGCGTTAGTTCCTCATCTTCACCAGTTTCAAATGCAGCATAATTGTCAGAAACGAAAACTGTAATGTCACTATCGTCTGCAGATGAAGAAACCTTGAAGCCTGCATCTTTAAGAGCATCGCAGGTCTCATCGTCAGTGCTGTCGCTCTGGGAAATTGTAACAGCTGCGCTGATCTTGGACTCATCGGTTATTGCGTAAGCAGTCTCGGGATGACCTTCCTTGTAATAAATGGTGACAATGTGACCAAAGAGGTCAAGGTCACTGCCGATACCGTAATCTTCGTCGCCGTCGAGCTCGGTCTGAGCATCAACATCGTCGTCCTCATCAGCCTGATAATCCGCATCGGTCGCGCCGTTTGCGGTTACCTGTCCGGTAACGGTTGTGAGCTTGTAATTCTTGTGAGCGAGGGTCTGGTCGGCATAGATATCGTCGCCGTCTTCATCTTCTTCGCCCGTGTTGTAGTTAATGCCTTTATACCCGTCGTCGCCGTCATATGTAACGGTCTGGATATTGAGGCCGTTCCAGAGATAGAGGCAGGCCTGTTCACGGGTTGCGGGCACATTGTTCAGGCCGCCGACGTTACCGTCAAACAGGTCAAGAGAAATAGCCTTTTTGGAAACATTGGCTGTCCAGTTTGTTCCGGTGTACTCGTCGTTCTGGCCGTAGCCGATGGCGCAGAGGAGCATCTTCGCTATCTGATAGCCGGTGACGTTGTCGTTCGGGCCGAAGGTACCGTCCCCGTAGCCATCAATGATGCCCAAGTTCTTGCAGAAGAGGATGTAGCCGGCCGCCCAGTGGTCAGCGGGAACATCGGTAAAAGCTGCTGATTTTGAGAGCTCTTCCGCATCATCAGCACCGAGGATAGCATAAGCAATGAGCTTAGCCATCTGAGCGCGGGTAACGTCGCCAGCGGGCTGGAAGCTGCCGTCTTCGAAGCCTGCGATAATGCCGAGTCCGGTCAAAATCGAGACTTCGTCCGTGTACTCGATCGTGTCTGCGTCACTAAAATCAGCTGATGCGCCGAAAGCGAAGAAGCTG
>JBFWIW010000074.1:0-12777 GCA_050253535.1 Oscillospiraceae bacterium | reverse complement strand
TTTGCTACAGCTGATTTTCTAAATTCTATGTTATTACCGTGATCGTTTTTATATTATAGATAAAACGTTTAAACCCGTAAATCCCACATCAGGAGGTCATTTCATGCCGATTAAAATACCCGATTCACTCCCCGCAAGAGAAATCCTGGAAAACGAAAATATCTTTGTAATGACGGAATATCGCGCCATGCATCAGGATGTCCGCCCTTTGAAACTTCTTATTTTGAACCTGATGCCGATAAAGATTGTTACCGAGACACAACTCTTACGCAAGTTCTCGAACACGCCGCTGCAAATAGAGGTCGATCTTCTGCATACGATAAGCCACGCGGCCAAGAACACAGACTCCCAGCACCTCGAGTCTTTCTATACGTCATTTGAGGATATAAAGCACGAGCATTTTGACGGTATGATAATAACCGGCGCGCCAGTGGAGAACCTCGATTTCGAAGAGGTGGACTACTGGCCGGAGTTATGCAGTATCATGGAGTGGAGCAAGAAAAATGTCCACTCGACCCTTCACATCTGCTGGGGGGCGCAGGCGGGGCTCTATTACCACTACGGCATAAAAAAGCGTCAGCTCCAGCAAAAGCTTTTCGGTGTATTTGAGCACACGCTCATTAAACCGAAATCACCGTTTTTTCGCGGCTTTGACGATATTTTTTATATGCCTCACTCCCGTTATACCTCTGTATCCGCTGCGGATATCGAGGCTACTCCAGCACTCGAACTGCTCTCTGTATCTGAAAAGGCGGGCGTTTTTGCTGTCAAGTCTGAGGACAATCGCCGCTTTTTCATAACAGGTCACCCAGAATACGATGCCGACACGCTCGCACTTGAATACTTTCGTGATGTTGAAAAGGGGCTCACTATCGCTGTACCGGAGAATTATTTCCCCGACGATGATCCCCAAAAACCTCCGCGGGTTCTGTGGCGGGCACATGCGCAGCTTTTGTACTCGAACTGGTTAAACTATTACGTTTATCAGACAACGCCTTATGACATAAATGACGTGGGTAAGGACACTTAATTTACGAAAACGAAATAAAACACAAAGCCCTCCAAGAGCCGCCAGTCGCTCTTCGGAGGACTTTGCTTTTTATAGTTTTATTACAATATTAACAAATTGTTTATGGAGAGTTTATATTTTTATTGTACATTTAAACCAAATTAACGGATAAAGGTATCTACCCCTCCGACTAAATGCCTCGGCGGAATATTAAGTTATTAAATTTTCAACCTACTGATCGTTGTTTTAAAGGAGTACGACAATGAACGACCCTGATGACCGAAGAGACCTGCTGGTAAAACTCTTTGAACACACTCTGTCAGACGACCCGAAGCTCCGCGCGGCGGCATATCGCGCACTGGCTAACTTTCCGCCCGACGACAGTATTGTATCCTGCCTTTTGAGCGGACTTTCCGACGAAGACCACGGCGTGCGGCGCGCCGCGGGTTCCGTACTTATGTCGCACGGCTATTTGAGCGAGGCGGTCAGACCCCGTTAAAACCGTATTTAAAAGGGCTAGTCCAATTCTGTGATTCACCTCCGTCGGCAGTCGGTTTTTTAAATCCCGATATCCGGCGGAGGATTTTTTTACTTCTGTAAAAAATCACTTGCAAAAAACGCCGAGATACTACAATATTAAAGCAAGGGGCGGGTAAGTTTGAAAATGCGTGTTGCTCACCCGCACACCGGCAGCCGCAATATATGTACAAATCTGGCCATTCCTTTTCATGGCCACTTTGTACCCAGAGTGCAGCGGAAAGGAATGGTCATATTATGGTAAATATTCTTGTTGCTGAGGACGATGATACACTGCGTCATATAATCTGCACCGTGCTCTCAAAAAACGGTTACGTGGCATTCCCCGCAATCGATGGGGAGGACGCTTTGCGGGTTCTTGAGCGTGAACATATAGACCTTTTCATTTCGGACATCATGATGCCCAAAGTGGACGGCTACGATCTTACGCGAGCCCTGCGCGATTCCGGCTATACCCTTCCCATACTCATGGTAACGGCGCGCGAAAGCTTTGAAGACAAAAAGCGCGGCTTTCTCGCGGGGGCGGACGACTATATGGTGAAGCCCATAGAAATAAACGAAATGCTTCTGCGCGTCGGAGCACTTTTGCGCCGCGCCAAGATAGCGAACGAGCACCGTCTCATCTGCGGTTCCTCCGTGCTCGATTACGACTCTTTGACTGTCACAGTGGACGGCGTCATTACTCCTCTGCCGCAAAAAGAGTTTCTGCTGCTCTTTAAACTTTTATCCTATCCCGGGAAAATATTTACGCGCTCACAGCTCATGGACGAAATATGGGGCGTCGATTCGGAGACGGATGAACGCACCGTGGACGTCCATGTAAATCGCTTGCGGGACCACTTCCGTGATTGTCCCGATTTCAGCCTTGTGACTATCCGCGGACTGGGCTATAAGGCGGTGAGAGCAAATGCATAACATAAGGGGGACTGTCTGGTTCGTCGTCGTCTCCTTCGTTTTTACTACTTTTTTCTGCACCGTCCTTATTATGACGCTCATTCTGCTCGCGTTTTTATATCTTGATATTATCGATGTAACCATTCCTCTTCGCACGCTCAGCATCGTTGTCTTCATGCTCATGAGTGTCTTTATCGGTACGATATTGGCCTCGATCTTCGGCCGTGTTATCATAACTCCGGTCAAAAACCTGAGCAATGCCATGAAAAAAGTGTCGCAGGGCGATTTTACAGTGTGCGTCGACTACGACCATGACAACGAGATCGGCGCGCTCACCCAGGAATTTAATAAAATGGTAAGCGACCTTGGCAGCATCGAAACGCTGCGCAACGATTTTGTCACCAACGTATCCCACGAATTCAAGACTCCGCTCGCCTCCATAGAGGGCTGTGCAACTCTCCTGCAGGATGAAAATATTTCGGAAGCTGAGAGGAGCGAGTATGCCAGCCTCATAGCAGCGAGCGCCCGACAGCTCTCAGTTCTAACTTCGAATATTCTGCGTCTTTCGAAACTCGAGAATCAACAGATAGTGCCGAGTCAGACCACGTTTTCACTGGACGAGCAGATCAGGTTAGCTGTACTCATGCTGGAACCACAGTGGAGCCAGAAGGAGACAGACCTGGATATAGACCTGGACCCGGTTACGATATTCGGGGCGGAGGAGCTGCTTATGCAGGTGTGGCTGAATCTCATTGGCAACGCCATAAAATTTACAGATATCGGCGGAAAGGTAATAATAGGCCTCAAGGAAAAAAGCGGCGTCATATCCGTCGCCATATCCGATAACGGCGCGGGCATGTCAGCAGACACTTTGCAGCATATTTTCGACAAATTCTATCAGGGTGACAAATCACATTCCCGCTGCGGAAACGGGCTTGGACTGGCGCTTGTAAAGAGGATACTGGATCTAGCTGGCGGTCAAATTTCCGTCGAGAGCACCTTCGGCGAGGGATCGACCTTTACCGTGTTCCTGCATAAATAAAAGTGCTGTCGGCGGCCCCCAATTCGGCCCCCCACACATAATTAAATAAATAATTGTGGTGTCGGCGGCCGCTTTTGGGGCCGCCGACAGATTATTACAATAGTATAGGTTGTATCTGTCTGCCCTCAAGAGCGTTTTCGATTGTATCCTCGATACGTGTGAAGTCCGCAACGAGCGAGCAGGGTTTTTTAACGGGATCGTCCTGCCCGAACGGGACGAAGTAAACATTTTTTCTGCCCAAGAGCGCGCCGATATTCGATGCGCTGCCTGAAAGCCCATCATTCGTGGAGACGGCGATAACAACCGGCCTCCCGTTTCGAAGGTGTGCCTTTGCGGCCATCGTCACCGATGTGTCGGTTATGCCCAATGCCAGCTTTGCAAGAGTATTCCCCGTACACGGCGCTATGACCAGAACGTCCAGGAGGGCCTTGGGGCCGATATGTTCCGCCGTCGCGATGCTGGTTATCACCGGTTTTCCCGTAAACGCCTCCAACTTTTGTATAAAATCAGCCGCTTTCCCGAAGCGGGTGTCGGTCGAAGCGGCGTTTTCTGACATTATCGCCATGAGGTCATAGCGCCCGACCAATTTCTCCGCCGCTGCCATTGTTCTGTCGTATGTACAGTATGAGCCGCAGAGCGCGAGCCCTGCCCTGAGCTTTGACATCACTCACCCCTTCCGTTCTTTCAATATGTTGTAGATGGTGTCGCGGATAGCTAAGCCGGACGTTACCGGCGCAACTTCTCCAGGGAGTCCCAATGCCCATATTGCTTTTACCTGAAGCCTTGCAGCGGCGGTAAAGTCTATTCCGCCCGGCTTTGAGGCGAGGTCTAGGCATAGGCAGTCCGATTTGATCTGGCGGAGTCTGTGCTCACCGAGAATCCTGGCGGGAACTGTGTTAACGATAACGTCAAAATCGGATAGCCGCCCATCCAGAAGCCGCGTATCCTCAACTCTATAGCCGCACGCCTTTATCCAGGCAAAATCCGCGTGCCTCCTGGCCGATACGGCGACATCCACACCGAGAGGCGAAAGCTTTCGTGCAAGCAGTTTTCCTATTCGTCCGAAACCTATAATGAGGCACTTCGTGCCGGCTAGTGTCACCGGAAGTTCCTCAAAAAGCAGTTGCACGGCACCTTCAGCCGCAGCAGCAGCGTTTGCGACCGCGAGCTCCTCGCGTGCAAAATAGTCGACGACCGTAATGCCCGCCCTATCAGAAATATGTGCCGTATGTTCATCAATTCTCCCTCCGCATATGACGGCGTCCTTCGGCAGGGCCGAAAAAACTCCGGTCAGCATGTGCGAGGATGTGCTCAATGGAGCGTTTAAAAATCCCTCCTTCAGCGAGACGGGAAGTGGCAGTATAACGCAGTCTGCACCGAGTACGGCTTCTGAAATTTCCGCATAGTGGGTCACCCCTCCGTCCATAAACATTTTGTCGAGCGCATAGGCGGAACAGATGTGTCCGTCCGCCGCCAAAAGCTCTGCGAGTCTCGCAGAGCGCATGTCTCCGCCGATCACCGCAAATTTCATACAGTTTACCTCCGGCAAATAAGCATTTCGCAATATCCTATTCGGTATCCCTCACTTACGTTACTGTTTCCTTCACTAATTGTGTTGAAACTGCATTTTTTTCATGTTATAATAAAATAATTCATTTAATAGTGCGAAAGGGGATATAAATATGACAAACCGCTCTGCCTCCAGAATGGCACTTTTATCGGGTGAAAGCGCCTTCACTATCATGTCGAAGGCAAACGCTTTAGAAGCCGAGGGCAAAAGTATAATCCATCTTGAGATAGGCCAGCCTGATTTCAAGACGCCCAATAATATAATTGACGCCGCATATAAAGCCATGTGCGACGGCAAAACAGGCTATACGCCCACCCGTGGTATTATTCCGCTGCGCGAGACTATTACAGAGTATTGTCTCAAGCAGAAAAACGTTAAAACCAATATTGGTGAGATAGTTGTCGTCCCCGGCGGAAAACCCATTATGTTCTTTACTATGCTCATGTTGATAAACCCGGGAGACGAGGTCATCTGCCCCAACCCCGGTTTCCCGATATATGAATCCGTGATCCGCTTCGCAGGGGGGAAGGTCGTGCCCATGCCCCTTCTTGAGGCGCGCGAATTCCGTCTTGACCTCAACCGGCTGGCTGAATCGATAACCGACAAAACAAAACTCATTATAATAAACAGCCCCGGAAATCCAACCGGAGGCGTCTTGACGGAGAGCGATATAAGGGCGATAGCGGAGCTCATAAAGGATCGTGAGGACATCTACGTCCTCTCCGACGAAATATACGACCGCATTATCTTTGAGGGCACCCCGTTTTCCATAGCATCCATACCCTATATGAAGGACCGTACGATAATCCTCGACGGTTTTTCGAAGACATACGCTATGACCGGCTGGAGGATAGGCTACGGCGTCATGAACCCGGAACTTGCCGCGCACATGGAGATGCTAATGGTGAACTCAAATTCCTGCGCCGCCTCCATGACGCAATGGGCGGCTATAGAAGCTTATACCGGCCCGCAGGATGAGACGCTGAAAATGGTCGCCGAATTCAAGATGCGCCGCGACAGGATAGTTCAGGAACTCAATCAGATCGACGGCATAAGCTGCGTCACGCCCCACGGCGCGTTTTACGTATTCCCAAACATCTCCTCCTTCGGGCTTAAATCCGAAGAATTTGCCTCCCGCCTCCTCACAGAGGGCGGGGTTGCCGCTGCCGGCGGCACTGCGTTCGGCTCTTACGGAGAGGGATATCTGCGCCTTTCCTGTGCAAATTCTCTTCAAAACCTGGAAATAGCGGCCGAGAGAATCGCTAAATTCGTAAAGACGCTGTAACAATAAATCCCGGTCATTAGGCTTTTTGAACGGTGGTACATTCCGAACCACGCAGAGCCGATTTGCCGCTACTGTATATTTTTAATATCTCATTACTTGACACGGCGCAACGTCATGTTTACTATATTTTTAAGCAGGTGGAACCATGGAGAGAGCAAAGATTAATAGAATAAACGAGCTCGCCGCAAAAAAGCGTACCTCCGGCCTCACGCCGGAGGAGACGGCAGAACAGGAAACACTGCGTGCAGAATACCTCGCAGGATTTCGAAAAAACCTCGAATCCCAGCTTGAAAACGTATATGTAATCGACGAAAACGGCTGTAAGACAAAACTTTTAAAACGCCCCTGAACGCGCTCCTTTTCTTGACAACGACCGTATGAAATGCTACTATATGCAGGCGTAGGAGCACGCCGGTGTGGTGGAATGGCAGACACAGGGGACTTAAAATCCCCCGGCAGCAATGTTGTACCGGTTCGAGTCCGGTCACCGGCACCACTACGAACAATCCTCGAGTGTTCATAAGGACAAAAACAGGCTGACGGTATGTCTGCCTGTTTTTGCTGTTTTCCTCACTTATTCAAACGCTATACTTGTTGGTGGAGTATAGACTTTTTATATTTACAACACTTACCGTTTACAGACTTTTTCTGCCAGCTCCAATATCAGCGCGGCAATCATAGAAGGCGATTTGCGTTCTTCGTCGCTGATCCATTCCTGAATCATGCGGTATCCGCCATTAACCACAAAAGTACAAACAAATTCAATTTCTTGTTGATCATAGCGTCCGCTGAGTTTTTCCAGCAACATTTTGCGAATTGGAGGCAGATTGAACAGCTTGCCTGGAAAATCCGGATCAACATTATTATTCATCAGCAGACGAGCGAGTTCGGCATTCTTATCAAAATAGGTACAAATCGTATCCAACTGGCGTGCGGGATCATCGGAAATATCCGCCAACGCGTCCTGAACATGACTTAAAAACTCATCTTCAAATTCTGAAAGAACGTCGTACTGACTGCCAAAGTATTTATAAAACGTCGTGCGGTTGATTCCGGCATCTTCACATAACTCCCGCACGGAAATTTTATAAATGCTTTTTACTGCAAGCATATGGACGAGGCTTTCTTTTATCAGTCGTTTCGTCAGCATAACACGCTGATTCACTTTTCCGCTCATTCCCGCACCTTTAACTTTCTGTTAACAAACGACACTTCAAAAATAAATGTTGATTCTAAAGCCATTGCAAACAAACTGTCGGTTGCAAAAGCGACACATGTTTATTATAATTTACATACACTTTACTGTCAATTAACATTCCTGCACATACACCTTATACTCCTGCCTCGTCATTGTCTTCTGATTTCAAGGCATACGAATGATACCCAGCAAGAATGTTTTCACGAGAAGTAAATCGTTCTATAAAACTGAAAGGGTTTTTCTATGATTCAGGAATTCGTCAAAGGTTTCTTTTCTTTATGCGGATATTTCCTCGTGGGCGCACTTATGATACTGGCCGTTAAATTTCTATTAAAGCCCCCGCGCGAGTATACGCGGAAGCTGATGCACACGGTGTGCTTTTTATCCATATTTATTCTGATAGAGGCTTTCGATACTTGGTTTCTGGCGGCGGGGGCCAGCGTACTGTTCGCCCTGATCGTCTATCCGGTCCTGGCGCTGTGCGAAAAGCATCCCAAATTCGCGGCACTATTCAATCAGCGTAGGAAAGGAGAGGTAAAAACGAGCCTTTTGTGCGTTTTTATCATGATGGCCGTAATGATTACCGTGTTCTGGGGGGTTCTTGGCGAACCATGGAAATATATCATTGTTGCCGCCGTTCTGGCTTGGGGATTCGGAGACGCCGCCGCAGCCCTTGTAGGAATAAACTTCGGTAGACATCAGATACATAGCCGACTGGTAGAGGGACCGAAGACCTGGGAAGGCACTCTCGCCATGTATATCATATCCGCCTGCTCAATATTTATTTCCCTCCTGTTCTATGCGGAGCTTTCCTGGTATATGTGCATGCTGGTTGCGCTTTTGGTTGCGGTGGTCGCGGCTTTTTCGGAGCTTGTCTCCCGCAAAGGGAGGGATACCGTTAATGTTCCGCTTGCGACTGCGTTGCCGTTGTTCGGATTGATATCCTTATTAGTCAATTGGAGTATTTGAAAATGCCTGAAAGACAACCCGAAATGCGAACAAAGAAAAGCGAGCGAACGTTACTGATTGCCCTTCTCCTGAGCGCACCCGGTCCGGCAATCATCAGTTATGCCGCGTTTGCCAGCGGGTCCGCCGCACAGATGGCGGATTTTCTCAGACGAACCTCGGAGCTTGTCGCAACCTTTGTATCATGGCTGATGTATCACAAGCTGAGAAAACTGCCTTTTGAAAACGCAGGTTACAGCGCCCGGCTGGAACGGCTGACGAATTACACCGTTGCCGCGGCTATGAGTGCGTCAGGCATCGCTTTGATCATCGTGGGAATTGTACGCCTGCTCTCTGCCGAGCAAAGCGGTAAAACACCTTTGGGCCTAATTATTGCGTCACTCGGGCTGGCGGTTAATATCAGCTTTTGGCTGAAATACCGCGCCATGAATCACAGGCAGCCGGACCCGGTAATAGCGGCGCAGCAACGACTTTATCGGGGAAAATCCAGCGTGGATGTTTGTATTGTTACAGCTCTTGCAGCCGTAACAATTGCACCGTCATTACCGCTTACACTATATATTGATGCTTTTGGATCGATTGCCGTTGCCGTTTACCTGCTCTATAACGGAGTGGATGTTATCAGACAAATTCATCGTTGATAAAACATATGGCATCTTAAGTGTAATATTCGTTTGTCTGCTACCAAAAACTTTTATTTTATGCAGGTTTCCGAGTTTGTCCTTATGAACACTCGTACCAAATATTTTCCTAAAAACGATGTCCTGCAGATAAAACTGCGGGGCATCGTTCTTGGTAGCTTTTTCTTTTCTTTGCAAAGAAATAGGATGCCGTTTAAAGCGCGGCGCAAATATCGGTTCAAAAAGCAGACTTCCCTTTTTTACTCAAAATGATCTGCAGAAAACCCATTCAAGCAAGTAAACCGCTGCATTTCTTATTCTTGAAATCTTCTCTTCCCGGAAGTATACTTGTTTGTAGTAAGAGTAGAGATGAGGCGCGGGCTGGGAATATATGAGTGTCATTGAGGCTGCCGCCCTATTGGGGATCAGCTATGCGGAAGGGCATTCCGGGAGCGCAAAAAATAGGCGGAGCCTGGATTATTCCCAAGGATGCGCAAAAACCTGCAGATAAAAGGAAAAGTCGAGAAAAAGCTCTTTGGGAGGCTGCAGCGATGCCAAGACAAAAGAAACATAACACGCAGGCTATTTATTATACCGATAAGCTTAGGCGTCAAATGGCTCAGCTTTTAAACTTCCCATGCACGCTTGTGGAAGCGCCGATGGGTTATGGCAAGACAACGGCTGTCCGTGAATATTTAAAAGCTTCAGACGCCCATGTGCTGTGGCACCGGGTCTATGACGACTCCATTTCGGGCTTTTGGATCACCTTCAGTCGGTTATTCCAGGCGCTTGACAGGGATCGCTCTGAGGATCTGAAGCGGCTTGGTTACCCTAATGACAGCGTGTCCATGCAGGAAGCCCTAAAAATCATCGAGGAGATTCAATTCCCCGCCGAGACCGTTCTTGTCATTGACGATTATCATCTGATCAGTGCGACAGATGTGAGCAGCTTCATTTGGTTCCTTGTCGTCAATGAGATTGATCATTTCCATATTGTCCTGACGGCGCGGTTTGTCGAGCACTTAAAAATAGAGGAGCTTTCTCTCAAAGGCTATCTTTACCATATAGAAAAAGAAATTTTTGAACTTACGCCCAGTGAGATCACGGAATACTTCAAGCTGTGCGGAATCAGCCTACGGGAGGATGAGGCGGATCAATTATATGCCATCACCGAGGGCTGGATCAGCGCGCTGTATCTACTGATGCTCAGCGCGAATGAGACGGGCAGCTTTGCGGATACAAATAATATCAAAAAACTGGTAAACGGCGCCATCTATGACCCGTTCTCGGAAGAAATCAAAGATTTTCTTCTGAGCCTTTGCATTTTCGACAGTTTTACTCTGAAGCAGGCGATCCACATGTGGGGTGATAAGCGTGCGGATCTGCTTTTAGCGGAGGTGATCGATCACAACGCGTTTGTCAATTTTGATGCCAACGTAAAAACATATCAAATCCACAGCATCTTCACAAGCTTTCTGCGGGAACAGCTTGAAAATAAGGATTCTGCCTATCAGCGGAATATCTACGAAAGAGCCGGGCATTGGTGTTTACAAACCGGCGATCTTCCCGCCGCAATGCATTATTTTTATATGGCAGGCGACTTTGAAAATCTGCTTTGCACCGCAGAGCTTGACAAGGCGATCGGCAATGACAAAAAGGATCGCATCATCAAATATTTCGAGCAGTGTCCGCCTGAATACAAAAAGCGCCATCCCGTTGCGCTGCTCGTTTATGCAATGGCCCTTATGACATTTAATGAAATGGATTTGTTTCAACAGACCTGCAGTGAGCTTGCCCTGCTGATACGGGACAGCGAGATGGATACCGAGAGTGCTCAAAGTCTTACGGGAGAATTGGAGCTCCTGCTGAGCTTCACGCGCTACAACGACATTATGGGAATGTCGGAGCATCACAAAAGGGCCTGCGCGCTATTAAAGAACCCCTCTGTGTTTATGGATACCACCGGCAGCTGGACCTTCGGCTCCCCCTCGGTGCTGTATATGTTCTATCGGGAGAGCGGAAAGCTTGTGCAAGAGGTCAATGATATGAAGGAAGCCATGCCATACTATTACAGGCTGACGGACGGGCATGGAACGGGCGCGGAGCAGTTGATGGAGGCAGAGCAGCACTTTTGCAGAGGTGATTTTGAGAATGCTGAAATTGCAGTGCATCAGGCGCTCTATTTAGCTGACGGCGCGCATCAACCGAATATGGTGCTATGCGCGTTTTTCCTGCAGGCAAGGATGGCCCTTATACGGGGTGAATATGAAGCAGTTTTGGGCTTATCCAGACAAATACACGATGTGATTGAAAAAAACAGGCTGTATGCCCTGATCCATACCGTTGACATGTGCGAGGGCTTTATCCACGCCTGCCTGCAGCAAAGAAGTCATATTCCCGAATGGCTGGCGAAGGGCGATTTCAGCTCCAACCGCCTGTACTTCCCGGCCAGAGCCTTCTCAAATATCATATACGGAAGGGCGCTTCTCATCAGCGGGGACTACCTGAAGCTGCTGGGCATTTCCGGGCAGTTTTATGGAACCGCTTCTGTTTTTCCAAACGTACTGCCGAACATTTATACTGCCATCTATGTCGGGGCGGCGAACGAACGGATCTATCGAAGAGGCGAGGCCGTCACCGCCATCAGACAGGCGCTTGACATGGCTGTGCCGGACATGGTCTATATGCCCTTCGTGGAAAACTGCGATTTCATTAAGCCGCTGCTTGAGGAGATTTACAGCGAAGGGACATACCGGGAGGATATCGCGAAGATACTGGAGCTGTTTTCTCCCTATCAAAAGGCCGTGGAACACATTAACCGGACGTATTTCGCGGAAGACAAACCCCAGTTATCCAAGCGGGAAGAAGAGATTGCCCGGCTTGCCTCGGAAGGATTTTCAAACAGGCAAATCGGAGAAAGGCTGTTTATCTCGGAAAACACAGTTAAAAAGCATTTGAAGGGCGTTTTTGAAAAGCTTGGGGTGGGTTCAAGAAGCTTGCTCATGCAGCATTTTGAATCAATTATTTAAATATCCTTAATAAAGTACCCGGCGGGTACTGTCAAGCGAAAAAAATCCACTGTACAATCATTTGTATGGTGGATTTTTCTATTTTGGAGGTGACGATTATGAGCAAAATTACCGGCCTCGTGCCACAGGAGGATTATCGGCTTGAGGTACGGCTGGACAACGGCAGCAGTGTCACGCTGAATTTGGAAAGCCGGCTGCAGACCATCCGGTTCGGCATGTTGGCGGATAAAGAATTATTTAAACGGGCCGTCACCGACGGCAGCTATATCCGGTGGGACGGAAAAGTTGAAATATCAATAAACGAGCTGTTTCAGCTGGCGCAGAAATAAGAAAGAGGGAAAACAAAGATGAAAATGAAAAAAAGCAAGAAACTGTTGAGTATTATTTTAGCATTGGGTATGATGTTATCCCTGCTGCCGGTGACGGCGCTGGCGGTCGTACCGCCGCTCACAGTCGGGACCGGCGGTGATTATGCCACTCTCACAGCAGCACTTTCAGAAGCAGCAGATGGCGATACCATACTTCTGCTAAATGATATTACCGAGTCGGTGAACTATACGGTAACAACCGACAAAACCATTACCATAGATGGAGATGGGCATACCATAACTGGCGTAGATGGCAACG
>JBFWIW010000073.1:0-13167 GCA_050253535.1 Oscillospiraceae bacterium | reverse complement strand
CAGGTGCCGGCGGCGGTGTCTACGCACTTGACATATGCAACGTCACGGATGGCGTCACCTGTCTCGTTGAAGACGATCTGGCCGGAAACGCCTGTATATTCGACATTCCAAAGCGCCTCGTTTACAGCCACGGGATCAGTGCTGCCGGCGGCCTTTAGGGCCTCGAGCGCGACAAAGTAAGCGTCATAGCCCATGGCGGAAACTGCGGCAATCATGTCGTTAGCGGCGGAAGCAGCCTTGTCGGTTGAAGATTCGTTGTCGACAGTGACGAGCTCGACGTCATAGGTTTCGCCGCCTATATCGACGGTCGGGCAAATGTCATTGGCGTACTGGATACCAAGAGTCTCCTGCTTGCCGCCGGCGCCGTTGTCTCCGGACGCGGGCTCATAGACACCGATCTTGACGACCTTATTCCCGCTGCCGGAATCGGCCGTGCCAGCTGTACCGCCTGTATTTCCGGCACAGCCTGCGAATAAGGCAAACACCATGCAAACAGCCAAAAGTACAACTAATGCCTTTTTCATTTTTATTCCTCCAAAACTATTTATTTTTTGCTGTTAAACAAAAATAATCCACGGGCGAAATTATACTCCTGAAAACGCTATTATGCAATATATCACAGGCTGAAATGTAAGAAACATTATTTACTCTAAGCTTATATCCATTTTACTCATATTTCCATATCCACTCTCTATTTTATGCGTGAATCCTTTCCCGGACGCCAGATATCGAGCTCACCATTCATTTTTTCTTTTATGGGAGCCGAAGCGTCATCCAGAGCCTTGACAACATCGGCAGAAAGCTCCGTGCTTACGGCAGCGGCGTTCTCATGAAGCTGCTTTATATTGCGGCAGCCGGCTATGGTCGTTGTTATTCCCGCCTGCGCGCATAGCCAACCTATGGCAAGTTTTCCTGCCTCTATGCCGGTCTCTCCGGATAGTCTGCGCAGCTCCGAGAGAAGATGAAGTATCTCCGGCTCGCAGCCCTCTCTTACGTAGCTGTTCTGTCCTGCTATAACCGTGGGAACATCATTTTTAAAATGCCAGGTTCGGCGGCGAACAGACGGGATATCCTCTATAGCCGCATACTTTCCGGTGAGCGTACCCTGCATAAGCGGCATATATGCGGCAATACCGATGCCGCTTTCAATACATTTGGGCACTACCTCCACCTCAATAGCACGGCACATCAGGTTATATGCCATCTGGTTGGCTACGATAGGCACTCCGGTTCCTATCGCCACTTCCAGATTGCGCGGTCCGAAATTAGAGACCCCTATGTTTTTTATGACTCCCTTTTCACGCAGCTTTGCCAGCTCTTCAATGTTTCTGCGCAGGAGGTCATTGTCGTACGTTGGCCAGTGGATGGACATGATATCGAGGTATTCTGTACCGAGCCGTTTCAGGGCATCAGTGACGATTTTTTCAAATTCGGAGATTTCCTCCCACGGAACGATCATAATTTTGTCGCCTATTACCGCCTTATCGCGCAGTCCTTTAATCGCCTTTCCGAGCGAGACCTCCGCCGCACCGGTATTATAAACGATTGCGGTGTCAAACGTGTTCGCGCCGATGTCTATCGCCTCGCGGACAAGCCCATCCACGTCCCGTTGTTCCTGCTTGCCCCAATAACTGTCCCCGTCTCCGCCAAAGCTCCAGCAGCCGACTGTGAGCGCGCTAACAACGAGGTCTGAGGACGGAAGTTTTACCATTTTCATAGAAATCTTTCCTTTCAACTTCGGCAGGCCGCCGTATATTATATTTTTTATTATAGCATCGACCTTCGTAATGTAAATAAACCTTTTACGGGGTGATTCATTCTTTTTTGTCCGTTTTACGCTTTTACGCGTTCTTTGAGGATGTTGAGACAAATTTCGATAAATTCCCCCGCCGCGACTTTGTTAACTATATCAAAACAGAAACCCCGCGGCCTACTGAACCGCGGAGTTTCTTATTATTTATGTGTTGAGAGTCGACACGGAAAACTCGGAGGATATCAGAGCCGCGCCATCCTTATCCAATATTTCAAGATCTACGGTTGAGACTTCGTCATAAGAGATCTCCATCTCCGCACGCAGACCACTCGTATAGGTCTTATCGCTGACCAGATAATATACCGTGGTTACCGCATTGCCGCCACTGTCCACCGACGTTTTTTCAACGGCTATCCTGCCGCTGTCCGTCACATACAACCGCGTGCCAGGCCCGTAGACTGCGCTTGTGTAGCCGCCAGCTTCAGTATCGCCAATCTCTATATCCGTCGCATACTGCAGCTCATCCGAAACGGCAAGGGTAAGCGTATTCATAAGGATAGCGGCCTCCGAGCTTGCCGTCATCTTCTGATAAACATTTATCGTTGCACTGACTCCCGAACCGATTGCGACGCACAGTACGGCGAGAACCACAACTGCTGCAAGCATTTCAGTAAGCGTGAACCCGCGCCCGGAGCAGAGTTTCTTTGCAAGCCTTTTCATCATCCGCCGCCCCCCGTGAGATAATATGCGGTGAGCTCGCCGTCGCCCGAATAATCTACGTAAAAACTCCTGACCCCGTCACCTACACCCGTTCCCGTGACGGAAACCGATATCCAGTCCGAGTGGTCTATGTCCCCTTCGGCAGCAGCGTTAAGTTTCTCGTATATCTCATCATTTGCCGTGTTTGCCATGATATCCACTCTGGCGGAGGCTGTCACCGCCGTCGCCAATATAGCGGCGGTCAGCGCTATCACCAGTATGGAGACCAGCGCCTCGGCCAGAACCTCGCCTCTTCTGCTTTGAAACTTTTTGAATAGCCGCCGCATCATACTCCCCCCTTGGCGATCGCTCCGGCATCCCATGTGACGGACCAGACGTCGGTGGTCGTCACGACCTCGCAGAGGGCCGGGTTGCCTTCCGTATCGGTATACTCGTGGGTGTCGTGGCTTACCGTCGTATAGTCCTGCGTTTCGGCGCCGAACGTCAGCGTCATGGGATAGTTTTCCACATCTGATGCCGTAATGTCAAGCCGCACAGTTATGCTGTAATCTGCGGTCATTGTGAGCGTGGCGGAGACCTCCTGCACATCACCTGTAAACGTCATCTGGCAGGAAGCCGGAAGCGACGACTCACACAGGGCGGCCAGCGCCGATCCGAACTGTCCGGCGGGCTCATCTCTCTCCGCAGGAGGCGTCGTGTGGTTCCCGCAGTCGCTGGAAACCGAATACTCGGTCACCGTGTAGACGGAGCCGCCGATGGACTCGCGGAGGAGCCTGCCAGCGGAGCTTACGGCGAGATACGCGTCCTGCGTCTCACGCCCCACGCGGATTCTGCCTGCGTTCGTTTCGGCGGCAGTCAATATTATTGCGCTAACCGTAACGCACAAAAGGAAGAACACCAGCGCTATGATCATAGAGGCGCCGCGTCTGCTTTTAAGTTTTGAGGCGATGTCTCTCATGGCTTCCTCCCTGCATTTACCGAACTGCTGCGTTTATGGAGAACGTATGGCTGACGGTGTTGTAAATATAGGTCGCGTCCAGATTCTTGCCGGAATGGCCGTTGTCGTGATATACCCCGAATAAATTTGTACTGCTGCGCGCGCCCAAAGGATGGAACAGATATACAGGCGACAGCTGAAGGTCCGCGCCGAGTGTCAGATCACTTATATATGTACCCTTAGTGCCGTCCAGCATAAAGCCCCCCGTGTTCATGGTCACGTGCCAGAATATGCCATAGCCCGCGGAACTCAGCGAATATGTCCCAAGGTAATCCGCTAGATCGACCGTGACGTCAAGAAAAGTCGGGAGTTCTATATTAAGCGTGACATCACTGCCGAAATAAGTGTCGAAATATTCGAAATTGACGCCCGCCGCTATAATCCTGTACGTCGTTCCGGAAACCCGCTCGTAACGGAAAACGCCCATTAATTCCGTACCCTCCGGGGTCACAGGCAATGTTATCTCCGCATATTCCTGCCAGTCTCCCCAATGCTGCGCGTCGGTTATGCCGCAGCCCGTCCCGGAAATCGCAGGATATTCAAATGAGACGAGCGCCGTATCGTACGGGTGCGATGAAGCGGCGGCGGTCATCCCTGTAAATATCGTCGGAGTAAGAGCTTCTGCTTTCAGCCCCGCCATGGTAAGCCGCTTTATAACCGAGTTATAGCTGGTGTAATTGTAATCCGTATAATCAGAGTTATATGACGTCAGCCCGCCGTACATATAGGCGACGTTCGCAAAGAGCGCCGTACCAGAGCTATACACGGCAGGTACGCCGATGTCGACGACTCCGACGAAGCCGCCGAGACCTGTTGAGCCGTTAGAGGCATCCGTAACCTCTCCGAGGCTGTATGACCTGTTTATACTGCCTCCATACACCTTGCCGACAAATCCACCGGCCGCAGCCGAGCCGCCTCCGTCCACATTTTTGGAGGTATAGCAGTCCGTCACCACGGGAAAATCCGCGCTGCCGTTAACACCCAGGCTGCCGATGAAGCCGCCCGAGGTTAAGTTTCCGGAGACATCGCCGGATGCGTATGCGTACGAAATGTCACCGTTTTCCACAACAGCCGCAAAACCGCCGGCGTTTCCGCCCTGGTAAATGCCGCCCACATTTATTTGTGTTGCCGACACGTCCTGCGAACCGAAGCAGTATGATATCGCCGCGCCGCCAGATATCCTTCCGGCGAAACCGCCGACGTTTCCGACACCTGCGAGGCTCACATTGGTGTATCCCGTTTCGAGGCGCGCGTCGCATTTTGTGACCGAACCGCCCTCAATAATGCCTATAAACCCGCCGGACTCCGTGAACGCCCATGTTCCGGTTACGATTCGCATGTTCCTCACCGACACGTCGGATACCGCGCCCGCCGAGTATCCGGCGAAACCTCCGGCAGTCCCGCCGTCCGTATTAAACGTCGTGGCAAGACCGCCATGGCGCACAACGGTACCGGAGAGCGAGGAGGAGCCGATGACCGTACCGGAGCCGACGTAGCCGATACAGCCGCCGATATTGCTGCCCGAAGAAGCAGAAGACCACGTGTAATTAACACCTGTGAGGTCAACAGTCCCAGGGAGATTCACGGTAAGCGCGCCGCCGCCGCTCTTCACGGCGCCAATGTACCCGCCTATGTTGTTTCCGGACGTTGAACCCGCACCGCTTCTGGAGAAAGACGTGCCGGTTATTGCTGCGGCGGGCGCTGTCATCGCCCAGGTCCTGTCGGATGAAATCTGCCCAATGACCACACCGAAGGCGTCACCCGCACGGTCGGCATCAGCGTACAGATTGCAGTTTGCAATGCTTATGCCCGAGCCGAAGGCGAGGGTGAAGCTGCCGCTTTTCGAATACGCCGTGCCGACGAGAAGCGCGCCGAATTCCCCCTTGGAGCCGGTTGACGTTAGGTTATCAAGAGTTACCGAACATCCGCTGAGCGCAACATTTGAAATTGAGACAGAGGTTGAACTGCTCTCCGAGTATATATCCCCGATGAAAGCGGAAATACCGAAACTGGCCCCGTCTGGGACGGAAAGCCCCGTCGCTTCATCTCTTGTCACGACCGCAAGAGACGTAACGGATATGTTCTGTACCGTCTGGGACGCCCCGTCCGAATCGCATACGGTCTGCCCTATAACTCCCGCAAGCCGGGCGGCTGAGACATATCCACCATCTATGGTGAGGCCGGAAACGCTGCACGAATTAGCGAGAGTCCCCACAGCGGCCCCAATGCGATATCGTCCATTTATGATTCCGCCTTGGATCGTTACGCCTGATATAGCCGTGTTGGAGCAGTAGCCTGCCAGACAGCCCGAGTTATTCACCCCGTTGGTTCCCCCTCCGGAGTTCACCGTGGGACTGATAAGCGTGACGTTTTTCAACGCCGCGCCCTCCGTGCGTCCAAACATACCCAGATTGCTGTTTCCGGTAATTGTAAGTCCGGTTATCGCGTAGCCTCCGCCATTATAAGTTCCGTTAAAATAACTGGAATCCGTACCTATGCTCAGCGTCTGAGTTCTCCATTTTGAGGAAATGGATGAACCGAAATACGAGGTCGAATAATGATTTGAAGCAAAATTGAGGTCGCGCTCCTGTATGAACGTCACGTCCTTGTTCCAGCATCTCGAGTATTCCGTCGAGGCGAGCGTTGCGTACTGCCGCTCTGTTCTGATATATGCGCTTATGCCGCTCTCCGGGGGGGCCGCTTCTGCAAAGACCGAAGACTTCGCAAAATGGGGATTGTAGTAAAAGTCATACGTATCCGCGCCCGTCTCGCCGCCTCCGGAAGCGTTAAGCCCTAGCGTGAGCTTCTGATAGAATGTCTCCTCGTTAGACCCGTCGTTCACAACTTGAGTGTATGAGAGGAAGATCGGGTAATAGTCAACGTTGCTGAAGGTCAGTACCCGCCCGTCTGTCAGCTCGCTCCCGTCGTAATACACGCTCACCGATGAATTGTCGTCCACCGTTATCGCCGATGGCTTTTCTAACGAGTTGTTCGTAGTTATAGTGCCGTTCAGATTCCAGATCTGATAGGAATCGCTTTTTTTCGTCAGATTAGCATAGGACACACCGCAGCACGAAGAGCTGCCCGCATCCTTTTCGAACATGACGATATATCCGTCCAATACCAGTGATGCGTAATCCCCGTCGTCAAGCAAAGTGTTGAGCGTCCCGCCGCTGCCATTCACGGCTATGTCGGCGCTGTAAAACCCAATCTGATATGTGCCGCCGCTTAGTTCGTATATCTCGTAATATGCAATTTTCATTGGCGTATCGCCCGTAACCTCCGTCCAGTCGCCGTAGTGGCTCATTGCGGTAAGGCGGGGATAGGGGTAAGCGCCCGTGAGCGTATAAGGGATAGTCGTCGCCTCGGTTGCTTCCGTCCAGTTGGCTGATGTGAGGCAAGTGGCAAGAGCAGAGGAGCTGACGGCGGAAACCGCGCTGTCGCCGACATCGCCGTAGCCCGTACCGGACATGCAGAAGCAGTTCGTGAAGTCCGCCGCCGCCCCTGACGAAAAGACGAAGCCGCTGAGAGTCACATTTGTTCCCGATCCCGAAAAGGCCATTCCGGAATAGCAGTTTACATAATCTTTATCAAAGTCGCCTATAATGCCTGCGAATCCGCCTGCCGCAACCCCGCCCGACACCGAGACGGCCCCCATTGAATAGCAGTCCGCGCTGCCTCCGTCAAGTCCGCCCGCAAGTCCGCCGATATTCGCCGTCACCGTGGAGGACAATACGTTAATCTCCGCCGTATTCGCGTAAGATTCGGAGACCGGCGCGTCGGAATAGCCCAAAAGCCCGCCGACATATGGGGAAGAACCTGAAGTCGCGGCAGCGACAGAAATCAGCGGAAGGCTGGCCATGCTCTCCGTAACGCTCCCGCCGGAGGCGCACCCGACAAGTCCGCCGACATACTGGACTGCCGCGCCCGTTAAATCGGAGGACACGCCGCATTCCGTCAGGTTTGTGAGTTCCGTCGGAACGGCATATGCCATACAGCTGGAGATATCTGTATCCAAAGTTTTTCCCGCAAGAGCGCCGACATAAGACGCGCTCCCGCCCGCTACGGATACATTTGCAAGACGCACATCCGTAATGGCGGAAGATATGCCCGAGCTGCCGAAGTTTCCGAAAAGTCCGGCATAACCGTCGCCGGATGCCGCCCGCACGCTGAGATTGCGTATAACATTTCCGCAGCCGTCATAGGAAGTCAGCGCCGGATTCGTTATCGGCTGAAAAGTGGCGACGGCCGCTTCGTCCCAGTCTATTGCGGCAGTCTGCACGGCGCTTGTAACGCAGCCTGTATCCACGGATACATCCGAAACGGCCGGGGAGAGGTTCTGCAGATGGCGGCAGCTTGATATATCAGCCGTATCGCCGTTTCGCCTCGCAAAGAGACTGTTTGCCGTCGCTGAGACGCTAACGGGCGTCTCCGTGCCGTCTCCTATTGTGGTTGTTACGGTGACGGTGATGTCCTCCCCTGGAACAAAACCATCCGAGGAGGGGAAAAGCTCCTGAAAATGCAGTCCTGAGATGAGGCTGTCAAGCGTAACCGTATATTTGCCGACTAAAACCGAATACGTAATATTACTATTATTAAGAACGTCTCCCGACGACTCAGAGCTGAAAGAATAACTCTTGTTTCCGGCAGCCCCTTCGATGTTGACGGTATATGTATAGCTCTTTCCTGATACGGGCGTTATCTCCAGATAGAGGTCTTCGCCGTTAATAAGATTTATTCCAGGCGCGAGAACCTGCTCCGTATCGGCGCTCTCTATGTCCGTCCCCCCGTAATAACCTAGCGTCCCACCCTGCGCCTTGCGGTAATCGTAAGTGCGGTTTTCCATCGCCACGATATCATCGGTATAATCAATAGTGCTTTTCGAGTAAAATACACCATAGACCGAGCCGGTCTTCGCATTATACTCTATAATATAATATCCGGCATCCGTCTCGTCATCCAGCGTCCCCGCTGGGATGAGGGCACCAGACTCCAATTTCGTCAGATAATAATAGTTGCCGTTGTTTGTAGTCCAGTCCCAGGCGCTCTCATCAAAATCCTGCGGCATAGCGGGCATGGATTCCCCTCCGACGGTCCCGAGCGAACCGGAGGAGCGGAGCACGGCCAGCCTGTTCTGCGCCGCTGTGAATATCTGACGCGCCGTGGCATCGAGGGACTCCATTCTGAGATTTGTCTGGATCGAATAAACCGATGGGATGGAAATGGCAAAAAGTATCACAATAACGGCAAGCGCTATGAGAACTTCGACCAGCGTAAAGCCCAAGCGCCTTCTCCCGCGCGAAAAAAACGTCATAATGCTCCCTCCTTTCCCGTCCGCTCCATACCTTGAAGCCCCGTATCGATCAAATCGCATAGTTATTCTATTGTAATAATCATTTATAGCGTTAATTATATCATTTCGCCTGAGAAACCGCAATTGAGAAATGGTGATTGCGGAAAATAAATATTGTTAATTGCTGGTATAAGGCCTCAAGTTGCCAGAATTTACTTGAAAAAAACTCAGGAAGCATTTATACTTGTATTAAATATGATAATATTTGTTTATTGTCGCCATCAGGCGACAATAAAGCTATATTTCATCCAATTATTTTGTCTGGCGAGGAGTGAGACTATATGACCCATAAACGCCTCGGCGATCTTCTGCTCTCTATCGGTCTGATCACCGAGGATCAACTTGCAGAGGCCCTCGCCATTCAGAAAAAAAATAAGGACAGACTGGGAAGATCCCTTATAAACCAAGGTTTTATAACCGAGGCTCAGCTTACGGATGTCCTTAAGATGCAGCTCGGTATTGACTCCATTGACTTGACAAAAATCATCATCCCGACTGAGATGGCGCACGTTCTGTCCAAAAACATTGCCAGAAAATACGGCGTCGTGCCGGTCAAGGTGAATAAAGACACCCTCTATCTCGCTATGAGCGATCCTTTGAACTTCATGGCGATAGAGGAAGTCAAATCTGCGACGCGCAAAAAGGTCGTCCCGATGATTTCCACGATGGAGGCGACGGAGCGGGCAATAATGACGCTCTATGGCAACGAGGGCGCTGCCCGCGCCATTGAAGAGATGAAGCGCGAAACACAGGAGGAAATGCCGGATGCGTCCTATTCCTCCACGGACATCGGGGAAGATGCACAGTCGGCCCCGACCATCCGTCTTGTAAACTCAATTATAGAGCGCGCCGTTACCGAGAGCGCTAGCGACATTCACCTGGAACCGCACGAAAATGAGCTCAGAGTCCGAATGCGTATAGACGGGCTTATGCGCAATATACTTACAGTCCCGCGCAATCTGCAGTCCTCCGTTATCTCCCGACTGAAAATTATGGGTTCTATGGATATATCCGAGCGTAAGATCCCTCAGGACGGGCGCGCCAACATCCGGGCAAAGAATAAAAACATTGACCTGCGTATCTCTACCCTCCCCACAATCTATGGTGAAAAGATCGTCATACGTCTTTTGGATAAAGACTCAAACCTTCTTGACAAGGGCCGCATCGGTCTCGTCGGGGACGATCTGGAAAAATACATGTCCCTCATCTCGAACCACAGCGGCGTCGTCCTCATAGTGGGGCCGACAGGGAGCGGCAAGTCATCCACGATGTACACAATGATAAAAGAGCTTAACACCGAACAGGTAAACCTCATAACGCTGGAGGACCCCGTTGAGTATGACATATCGGGGGTCAACCAGGTACAGATAAATGAAAAGACAGGTATGACATTCGCAAACGGTCTCCGCGCCATATTGCGTCAGGACCCCGATATTATTGCCGTCGGTGAGATACGCGACGGCGAGACGGCGGAAATCGCGATGCGCGCCGCTATGACAGGGCACCTTGTTCTCTCCACTATGCACACGAACGACGCGATAAGCACCATTGACCGTCTTATGGATATCGGCGTTGAGCCGTATCTTATAGCCGGCGCGGTAAAAGGCGTCATATCCCAGAGGCTTGTCAGAAAAGCCTGCACCTATTGCCGCGCAGAGTACGAGCCCGCAGACCAGGATCTTGCTTACATCGGAATAGAACGTACTCCCGAAATGCATTTTTATCACGGAACCGGCTGCCCGCACTGTTTTCACACCGGATACCGGGGACGCACCGGTGTCTTTGAAGTACTCTTTATGACACGCGATCTGCGCTCTGCCATCTCGGCTCGCGCAACCCGTGAGGAATATGAGAAGGTCATGCGGCAGGGCAACTTCAATTCGCTCGCGGACAACTGTCGGCGCCTGGTTCTCGAGGGCGTCACAACAGTCGAGGAAGCTCACCGAACAATCACTTCATCCGATATTTAAGCGCTGTATGTGACTGACACACAGAACGAAAAGGTGTATATGGATATAATTGCTATAATTGCAAAAGCTGCCGCAAAAGGCGCGTCCGACGTGCATCTCGTATGCGGGCTTCCGCCCAAATACCGGCTGCACGGCGATGCTTATGACATGGCCGATTTTGTCCTTGACGACAGTATGTGTGAGGCGTATGCCGCTGACCTGGCCGGAGACAGATACGACCTCATCCGTGTCAGGGGCGAACTCGACTTTGCGAGAAGCTTTGACGGGGTTCGCGTGCGAATAAATCTCTTTCGGCAGCAGGGTCATATCTCCGCTGCCATCCGCATACTCAGTGATACGATACCCGAATTGCAGCGTCTTGGTCTGCCCCCCGCCGTCATGGCCTTTCCATCTCTGCGGAGCGGCATAGTCCTTGTCACCGGAGAGACCGGCTCCGGCAAAAGCACAACTTTGGCTGCGCTTCTGGATACGATAAATCACACCAGGCGCTGTCACATAGTGACCCTTGAGGACCCGATAGAATATGTCTACACCCCCGACCTGTGCATAATAAACCAGCGCGAGGTCGGCAGGGATACGGAGAGTTATGCGAGCGGTCTCCGGGCCATTTTACGCGAGGACCCTGATATTATACTCATCGGCGAGATGCGCGACCTGAATACCATAGAGACGGCGCTCACCGCGGCCGAGACGGGCCACCTCGTCTTTGCCACTTTGCACACCAATTCCGCCGCTGACTCGGTAGACCGCATAGTCGGTGTTTTTCCGGAGGGCAAACAGCGCCAGATACGCATGCAGCTCTCCATGACGCTTCAGGCCGTCTTGTCACAGCAACTCGTACGGCGGGCGGACAACACGGGCCGGGTCGTCGCGTGCGAAGTGATGATCGTCAACTCCGCGATAAAAAATCTTATAAGAGAGGGCAAGACCCCTCAGATCGGGAACGTCCTGGCTACCTCAGCGCAGGAAGGCAGCATAACGATGGATAACGCCCTCATAAAGCTTTACAAGGATAAAAAAATCAGCGCCGAGACGGCGCGGGAGGCCGCGCGAAACGCCGACTACGTCAAAAAAAATACGATGTTCTGACAAGAGGGGGGCGGTTTAAATGGCGACATTCAAATATAAGGCGGTATCGAAAAGCGGCGCCGCCGTCTCCGGCTTTGTGGACGCTTACGACGAGTTTGAAGCCGTCGAAAAGATAAAGCAGGAGTGCTCCATAGTCACAAAAATCGTCCCGGTGCTGTCCAACAGAAGCGTTGATATAAATGTTTTTGCCTCGCACAGGATAAATGAAAAATCGCTTGCCATGGCGTGTTCACAGTTCGGAATAATTTTGAAATCCGGGCTCCCGATAGTCCGTGCGGTACAGCTCATCGCCTCGCAGATGGACGACAAAGCGTTTAAAAAGATACTAGAGCAGGTCGCGGAGGACGTCGCCGGCGGTCATAGCCTCGCCCAGAGCTTTGAAAACAAGGCTGGGAACCGCCTGCCCACCACTTTTATCGAGACGATAAGAGCCGGCGAGGAAGCCGGAACGCTGGACGTGGCCTTTCAAAAACTTCACACCTATTACGACAAGTCCTCGAAGATAAAGGCCAAGGTCATTTCCGCTATGGCCTATCCTGTTTTTCTCATGATAATGGCCGTCGCTGTCATCGCCGTTATAATGATCGTCGCCGTGCCGCTCTTTACCTCCATGTTTGAGGGCATGGGCACAGAGCTCCCCCTGCCGACGCGGGTCCTCATAGGCGTCTCAAACTTTTTCACAAATTTCGGGCTCTATCTGCTCTTCGCTTTGATAGCCCTTGTATTCGGGCTCAAATTCTGGGGCAGAACGGAAAACGGGCGCCTGTCGCTGGCGAGGTTCAAACTTAACATACCGATCCTCGGCAGGGTGAACATCATGAAGGGCGCGAGCCAGTTCGCAAACACCATGTCCACCATGCTTACGGCGGGACTCCCGATGGTGCGCGCCGTCGCGATAACAGGTAAGGTCCTGGACAACTATCTCCTCGGTACACAGATCGGCGCCGCCGTCTCCGGTATTGAGGAGGGCCGCCGCCTCGGCGAGTGCATGCGAAAGAGCGAATATTTTCCCGAGCTTCTCATTGAGATGACCGCCGTCGGCGAGGAGACCGGATCCATGGAGTCGACCCTTGACGTCATCGGCGCGTATTTTGACAGCGAGGTGGAGATAACCTCTGCCCGCGCGCTCTCCATGATTGAGCCCGTCGTCGTCTGCGTTCTCGCCGTCGTCGTCGTCTTCATCCTGCTCGCCGTCTATCTCCCGATGTTCGGCATATACGCGAGCATATAACATTTTTTCCTGATATCTGCGGATACCCTGCCCCGTTATTGCAGGTTCCCCCCC
>JBFWIW010000072.1:0-13478 GCA_050253535.1 Oscillospiraceae bacterium | reverse complement strand
CAAAGGTAGCTCGCGTTGTAGTATTGCATGATGTATATCATGCTCGATATGAGCGCCAGAAAGATTAAGACGAGCATGGCGGTCGTAAGCAGAAATGATACCGCTTCATCGCCTTTCTTGTCGCGCAACAGACCCTTTATCTTGCCTAAAGCCGCCATGCTGTAACTACCCCCTTACCAGTTGGCGTTGAGCTTCTGCTCCATGCCGTCGAAGATGCTCTGGAAAAAGCCGGGGAAGAAGGAGTTGACCGCGAGGATAAGCAGCCCGACGATGACGACAGCGAGGATGATGCTTCCGATGGTGTTGACTGCAAGGTCGCCTCTGTTGTCGCCAAGCAGCGACGCCGCCCTGCCTGTGACGCTTCTTGCCTTTTCTGTGATTTTGTTTGCGATTTTTCTCATGTTCTTTCTCCTTTTAATATAGATTTTGGAAATTATTGATAACGTACACGACGAGGACATACATTACGATGGCGACGCAGACGGCGACGGCGGGCATGAATGTCCCGCGCATTTTCGCGGGGCGGAGCGATAGCTCCTTCCTGATACCCTCCCTGACCTGACGCGCCATGTCGTCAGCCATAAACTCAAGCGCCGCCGTCTGGTCTATTCCCAGGCTCATATCCCGGAGAGCGCCGCATAGGCGGAACGCCTCCGTGGTACCGAGCCTGCTTTCAAAATGGAGCAGCGCGGACTGGGTGTTGCCCGCCTTCATCTCCGCGATCAGAATGTCAAGCTCCCCGCCTAGCTCCGCTCCCGCAACCATCCTGTAAGAGGCTATCGCGTTTAGCAGGTCTCGGTTGCTTTGCAGGCTTCGGCTGAGAGTGCGGATAAAGCGGGGTATTTCCCGCGCGATGAGCTGCTCCTGCTTTTTGACCCTTTCGCCGAGGGAGCTATGTTGCTTTAGAAGGGCGTAGGCAGTCAGCAGGAACGCCAGCAGAACGCCGAAATAAAAGTGAAAAAGGGCGCATATCCCGATCAGGCAGACTCCGCTAAAGATAATCAGATATTTTTGCGCCGTATACTCCCGCGGAGTGATAGAAAGCCCCGCCTTGGAAAGCCTCCTGTTCAGCCTCAGGGCGGCGCTTTCATCCAGATAGACCAGGCTCGATATACAGGACAACAAACTTTTAGCGAAGGCTGTTTCCCAGATATCCAGGCGCCTGCGCTGCCATTTAGACATTTTTTTGAGCGTGCTTCGCCCTATAAACGAACGCCCCCGCGTTATGCAAAGGCTGTTCGCCGCATAAAACACGAGGGCAAGGATCAGTATTAAAGTCAGTATAATCAGCATGGTTTTTCTCCCTTACATCAGCAGCGGCTTGTTTACTTTCATCGCCTTCACGACCGAGAACACCACAGCCGCCAGCAGGAGCAGTATGAGCAGCTTGCCGATTGGAGAGGTGACAAGAATGACGTAGGCGGGATTCATTAGCACCCTGAAAATCATGGGAACGGAAAAGATGAGTATCAGCAGGGTGAAATACTCCCGCCATATGGCGAACATCGCGGTATCGGATTCCCGCTGAACCTCGTGCGCGTCGTTCATCTCGTCGACAACCGACTTGGCGACGTATTTCAGGCTCCTGTCCCTTTGCGCCATGACCAGCGCGTCCACCCACTGGGAAAAGTAGCTGTTGTCCACCTGATTCTCCATACGCCGGAGCCCCTTTTCCACGCTGTTGTCAATGTAGGTTGTGTAGGTCAGAAGGTCGCGAAACGGCTGCGGGTACTCCAGCGCGTCCACGTTGTCCCGCACGGATTTTAGAAAATCCTCCGTTACGATGTATGAGTTTGAGAGTATCATCATGGTTGAACGCAGCTTATCCGCGCGGGCGCTTTTTGCCGCCATTATCTTAAAGGCCAATATGAAAAGCGGCGAGACCGCGCCAAGAGCGCCGGTGATTACGGCGACGAAGGTATCGCTGAAGAATAGCTTGCCTAGAGCGAAGCCGGCCGCGGCACCGAGCGCGGTCATGGTGTAATATACGGACCGGGGCATCCGCGCCGCCGCCGCAAGCTCCTTTTGGCGCTGTATTATTTTTGCCGCTATACTCCGCTTTCTCAGCTTCATGGAAGCGGCTTTTTCCTTTTTTGACTTCCATTCCTTATACGCGCCGCTCAACTCTCTGTCCAAGCCGAAAAGAAGGAAGAACGCGAGCACGGTCAGACAGAACACGCCGATGTAACAACTATTCATAATCTCGCTCCTTTTTTTGCGGCATCGGGGAACAGCCTCAAAAGCTCCGTTTCCGGCACGCCGTTGTCGCGCAGGCGGGAAAAAAGAACGGGCGATATACAGCCCGTTCTCCGATGCTCGCCGTGAACCTTCACGACTTTTCCATGTCCGTCGCGCTCGGTTTCCCTTATCACGAATTTGAACAGCGTGCTGCCGATGAGCTTTCCGTTATCCACGCCCGTTGCCTCGAAGATTTCCATGTACTTTCGGCTGTTGTCACGAAGCTGTTTTTTGAACACCATGACAGGCCACGCGCCGGCGCAGATTTCAAGGAGCCGCTCGTCCGACAGGCCTGTCCGAGCCGTCACGCACATGGACACGAGCCGCTTATACGCGTCGCGGGCGTTGTCGGCGTGAAAGGCCGTGAGGATTGTATGCCCTGTCTGTCCGGCGATCGCCGCCTGGTACGCCGCGCCGTCGCGCACCTCGGCGGGAACAATGAGCGAGGGATTAAATCGCAGGGAGCCGACGATGAGGTCGAGCATAGTAATTGGGTTCGGCGCGGGCTTCGTCGTTGTGTGGAGTACTCTTGCCGGTCTGTCGTTTGCGGTGTCGTAGCTTAATAAATTCAACTCGCGGCTGTCCTCAATGACGAACACACGGTTGTTGTAATCCTCGTTTCGGCGTATGTACTCGTTGAGCAAAAACGCCTGATCGGTCGTTTTGCCGGAGCCCGTGCTGCCCGAAAGTCCGATTGAAATGCCGTTACACAGGCACAGGATGAGAAAATCCAGCATTTCGGCGGTTGCCGAGCCCGAGTCGAGCAGCTGGGCTCTCGTAATGCTGCTCCGGCTTTGCTTTCTGATCGACGCGATCACGCCACACTCCGGCGGCACGGCCGGCGGGATCATCGCCGAAATGCGGGTGCCTCCGCCAATGTAGCTGTCCACGCGGGGCGTCTGATTGTCCAAAAGCATACCTCCCATACGCACCATGCGCTTGGCCATATCCAGCGCGGCCTCGGGCGTTGGAAACGCTTCATCGTTACAGAGGTATCCGACATGGTCGGGGTAGGTTATCTCAATGAGACCATAGCCGTTTATATTCACTTCCTCCACATTCGGATCGTGGAGATATTCTGTCAGTATCCCAAGCCCCGCCATGTCCTGATAGATTTTCTCCACCAGCGTCTCCTGCTCAAACTCCCGTCCCGCAAGCTCCTGTACGCAGTATTTAAGGATAAGTGCTTTCAGCGTCTTCGCCGCTTCCGGGCTGTCGAGCGCCGAGGCAAGCTCTCCGGAGTGCTTTTCGGCAATTACCGTCCGCACGATATCCAGAAGCCGGACATAACTGAATTTATCCGCCTGGCTCTCCGGCACGGTACTGCTCGTCGCCTGTACGACGGATAGAAATTCGGTTGATGTAATGCTCATGTATTTATCACCTCATAAATCCGACTTAACGCCTCTCGATACAGCCTGCCCTTTTTACCGGTAAGTCCATATATAAGCCGCCGCTCGTTTTGCAAAAGGGTCGCCTGGGCAATATGCGGTATGGTGATGGCGGGGCTGACCTCCAGCAGCTCGTGCATGGCATTGTAGTCATAGTCGGAGGTTGTCTCCGTGCTGATATAAAACACCTTGTTACCGAGAGCCTTTATTGCCCTTGCGTTCGCACTGTACCAGACGGCGCAGGAGGTCTGCCCGCCTATGCAGAGGGGAACGCTTGAAGCCTTGTTCATAGCCCAGGCCGCCATGAGGCTATTCGTCTCGGACGGACAATCGACGACGACGTGATCAAAGGTGATGTCGCAGAGCTCCAGCAGCAGCTTGACCTGCTCGTCCGAATAGCTGTCGTCGAACGCGTCGGCGTTTGTCGGAGCGGCGAGGATATACAAAAGATCGCCGATTTTGAGGATGGTCTGCTTGAGATTGTCAAAGCCGCGAATTGCCGCCGGGAGGCTCCTGTTTCGTGGAATGCTCACCCCGAATATCACGGACAGCTCGCTGTACGGCTCGGGTGAAATGAGGCACACGCTTTTGCCGCTCCGGCTGATGGCGTGGGCAAGATTAACGGCGAGAGTTGTTTTCCCGCTTCGGGGTGCCCCCCATATGGCATGGATGCCCACGTTATTCACCCGCTTCCCGTAACGCTAAGTGCAGGGATTTTTCACGCTCCAGCCGTATGAGCGTTTTCGCCTGCTGCCCGTCGGCAATGAACACGACGTAGGCAGGCGCGAAATCGTAATCCGACGCGTCCGCGTCCGGCGCGGCCTCCAGCTCCGCATCGAGGGCTGAAAGTGACAGCAGCCTGGCGTTTAACACCTCATATACGCGCAGGGAGGATATGGCCAGATTGACCGCCGAGTTGCCGGATTCGTCAGTTCCATATTCGTAAACGTCCACCACGTCGCCATCGCGAAGCACGCCCGCGACGCCCGACGAGGTAGTCGGGAAGCTGACGGTCAGCAGGTATTGTCCATCGCCGAGAGCCGCACCCGCCCCCGCGATTTCCAGTTCATATTCTTCTATGGCGACGAAGCGGTCGCGCCAGAGATACTCGCCGGCGTAGACAGTCGAGACGGCAACCTGCCCGATTATTTGATCCGCTTTTGTAACAACGTCGCCAGCCAGCCTATAAGAGCCGACCTCGGAGGCCGTCAGCATCGTATCGTCGATCACCGTGCCGCGCTCGACCGTCTGATTGAGCCGCACGATTTCCGTGGTTGCGGACCGCGTCTCGTACAGCCGGGGCAGCAGAACAAACGCGAGCACGGCCGCCATAACCAAACACGCCGCACTGATGAATATTCTGTTTTTTAATAGCTTCAACATGGGTTTTTCTCCTTAATACATATTCATACCTGGCTCTTCCGGCTTCGGCGCAATAAGCTGCCCGCCGTCGTAACGGGAAAGCAGCCCATAGGAGGTCAGCCGCATTTCCTCGCCCAGCCGTTCATGTGCGTAGGCGTACATATTGACGTGTGGGCACAGAGCCTCAAATTCGTCGCGGGGGAGGAGCTTTTGCAGATGGAGCGCCGCCGCGTCCTGTGTTCCCGCCGCGCCGTACAGAAGGTTGTATTCGTCAAGCCTGACGGCGATAAGCGCCGCCTGCTGAACGCTGCCGCAATCCGCGGCTTCAAGCACGGCCTTGAATTTGCGTACGTCCTCATGCTCAAGGGCGGCGACGGTCTTCGCGAGCTCGTTCAGCTCATGGAAATCCTCCAGAAAGCCGAATGCCTCTAACAGCTGGGGTATAGCGCTTTCATACCTTAAAAAGCAGCAGCCCTCGATATCGTCCGTGCCGAGCTCTTCAAACGCCGCATTTATCTCTTCTTCGGTCGCCGGAAGCCTTAACGTCACGCCGCGCTGTGCGTTTTTCTCATCCGCCTCGGGGAGCTTCGCGATATCCAGGGCGAAAACATAGTCCGGCTTTTGCGGATAAGGGGTATTACCGCTGCTGTATACCTGCCTGATATCTCCTGGAATAACGTAGCCGCCGCGCGTGAAAACACCGCCCTCGTCCGAGCGCGACCTTTGTCCCAGCTTTTTGGTATCCAGCATTTCTATCATTTCCTCGCTCAAGCCGGTGAGCCGATCGTCATAAAAGCCGTTTTCCAGATAGAAAGCGCCGAGCGCCCTGTCGTCGCGCACTTTGTACGCGATCTGGCAGTCGTCCGTGCTGTAGGTCATATTGATCAGCCGTTCGAGCCGGATGGGTTCGCAGCCTGTTTCAACGCTGTCCCGCGCGACGAGCCCCTCGAAGCAGTCCTGCTGCCAGTCGTCAAGCTCCGTGAGCCGCTTCGCCAGCAGGTTCAGTTCGAACAGGTTCGCCGACACTGGGATAACCTGCGGGAGATAGTCCTTCTCGCATTGATAGACCGTCACCGAATAGATGTCCCTTTCGTTTACAATACGCGCCCTTTCGAGCGCGTCCAACAGCTCCGCGTCGGTAGCCGGGAGCTTCAGCGCCGCGCCGGCCTCCCAGCCGGGCTTGCTCAGATGCACTTCGAACATAGATTCCCTCCTGTTAAAAAGAGCGCTGACGATTCTAACGTCGGCGCTCTTTCATTTTTAATAAAGATTGATGATTTCCATCCCCTGATTTTGCGCCATTCTGATAGTCTGCGCCGTGCCGCTTCTTAATTCGCCGTCCCAATAGCAGATTAGCCGCGAGCTCCGCTCTGTCATATACTGGTTCCTGTCGGCGTAGCATTTGTCGTGGTATCGGAGGCTTAGCGTGATAACATCGTCGCATTGCGGCATGATATCGTAGTATAGCGCCCTATCGCTTTCTCGCCAGTGCAGCGCCTGATTTTCAAATGGGATTATCGCTATGAGCCTTATGCGACGCGGGTTAAGGAAATCGATTCGTCTTTTCCTGCTCAGCACCATAGCGGCCGCGGTCAGGTCAAAGCCATAGCAGCCCCCAAAGAGAAATGTGTCGTACCCGTCTCCGATCGCCTTTTCAATTTCACCAACCAGCCTTTCCTCCAGCACCTCCAGCGCTTTACCTTTTGGCATTTTCTCACGTCGGTGTCCGCTGAAACATATCGTCCGCTCGCTTTTTATCATTACTTACACCTCTATTTCGGATTTCCGAATACCACGATAGCACACTTTTCGCCACAAGTCTACGGAATTCCGAATGTAATTCACAGCATAATCCTACATACTTGTAATACGGAATACCGAATGCACGGAGGGGTGTTATGTCTGAACTAACAATTTTTTCAAGACGCATATTACAGTTATGCGAAGAGAGGGGTATTACTGTGGGCAGGCTGTGCAGCTCGGCGGGCGCCACAGCCTCAACGGTTCACGACATTGTGAACGGGGTCACGAAAAATCCAAGAGTTTTGACCCTGAAAAAGCTTTGCGACGCTCTTGATATCACGCTTGCTGATTTCTTCAACACGCCGGAGTTTAGCAGTATGGAGGATGAGCTTGATTAATCTGTCGGCATTAGTGGCTATCATGAGCAATAAACACTACACCATCTATTGCCAAGCTGTTTGAAATCAGGTAACGCGGCTATTCGAGCTGCATTTCCGGCCTCTGTCCCTGCCATGACAGCGCCTCGGCCTCGGTGTACAGCCGCCAGCCGTTATCGCCGCTCCAGAGGTGGACATACAGATCTCCGGCAGGTGTTTTTATGGGGTGTTGCTCGAACGACTCGCCCCAGCCGTCTGCCGCCTGTCCGGTCACATAAGCCTCGAAGCTTTCCGTTTCCTCCGGTGTGAGTTCACCCGTGACAGTATACTCGACGACGCCCCAAAGCCTGCCGTTTACATTCTCGACGGAAAACTCTGCCGAATAGACCTTTTCATCCACGCCGTCGCCCTCGCGGTACCAGCTCATGATGCCGCGCTCCTTTTCCTCCGGCATGCGAAAGCGCTTGATCGCGGCGTTGATTGTGTCCGCGTAACCGGCCGCGATACGGCTATCCACCTCGGTTGGGTATTCCTCCAGGTCGCCGTATTCATTGCTCTCATAAGTATCGACGAAGAGCGGCATGTACACCTTCATCTCCGTCAGCTTCGGCGCTATCACGCTGAAGCGGTCCTCGCCGGGGAGCAGGCTGAGTGTACGGCCGTTGTCCCAACGCATATGGATATTACAGGCGTCGTCGACAAAATCGACCGTTCCCTCCGTGCCGGGCGGCACCGGGGCATGGGGGTCTTTCATCTCGTTAAGCCTGATACGCGTGCCAGGCGGGAATTGTTCCTTCATAAATTCCACCCATTTCGGATGCCGGTTCATTTCACATACCTCCTATCGTCATGCCCTGATCGGGTGCGTGCGTCATATTCATCTCCTGCCGGCGCTTGTCCTGGGCATAAACGTAACCGTTATAATCGCCCCGCATGGGCCTGCAGCGGATGAAGTATTTGTAATTATCGCTCTCGGCGACGAAGCCATAGTCGTATCCCGCGCCGCCATTCAGCCTCGCCTTGTCCCTGTCGGCGCAATACAAAACCATTGCCGGCAGATTTTCCAGCGGCCCATATTTACGAAGCTCGTTGATAAGGCCATCAAATTCCGTCTTGAATTCGGGCGTGTTCAACTCGTCGCCGTTGCGCGGCCACCACGTCGACCAGAACTCCTTGCCGGAGCTTCCGAAATCCATGCGCAGATGGCCAACGACCGCGTTTTGCACGTCAGCTTCATTGGGTTGAGAATAAAAGAGTCCCGCCTCAGCTTCTGTGGCGGGACGGAGCGTATATTGCCGGGGATCGGGCGGAAGCTCGATTTTATGCTTTTCGCAAAATTCCGTGAGCGTCAGGCTTTCGCCGAGAAAATTTAACTTGCCTCCGATATACTTGTATCCCGATTTCGGAATGGTAATCGGCTTCGGGGATAGAACGCTCCCGGCATAGTTGACTCCGACGTTGTTTTCCAATGTGTTCAGCTTTCCTGAATCGTTGTCGCTCCCTCGGATTTCATAACGTGAAAAGCCCTCGGGAACGCTCGACCGGTCGAGGCGCGAGACCATAAAGAGCGCCGGCTTCCCAAACAGCTCCACGCTCTCAAATCGTTCTTTTCTGGCGTTTCTCTGCAAGTGCTTCATCTCCTTTTTAATTATGCGGGACACAACATACCACAACGGCGCTCGTATAGCTAATACATTTCCATGCCCATATCCATGTGCTCTGCCGGAGCGTCGCGCATAAGCTCCTCAATTGGCTTAAGGCCGTTATAACTGACGTGGCCGCCGCTTACAAATTTGCCGTTCAGATTTGATATCAGCCGCTCGCCGTATTTTTGAAAATCAATGAACTCATCGAGGCCGTCAGCAAAAGGAGTGTTACCGGCCAGCTCAACCGCGCGGCGGCCGTAATCCTCCGGCGTAAGCGCGCCCTCGACAAATTTAAAGTATTCCAGATTCTCCGCAAGTCGCGTGACCCGCTCCGCGCTGTCCGGCTCAGCGTACTCTATAACCGCGTCAAGCTTTTTTAGTGCTCCCTCGCTCATGCCGCTCAGCGTCTTAGCCAGAGCGTTCAGGTTCTCGAGGCACTCGCCGGAACCTTTGACGATTTTAGCCGCGTTTGGCGGCATCATATAATCATAGAGCTCGAGGCGCATATCCCCCCAGCTCTCAAATCCGCCGCGCTCCAGCGAACGATCGATTTGTTTATCCGTCATCGGCAGATACAGCCACGTTATGTAAGGGGTATCCTCACGCTCGCTGAGCTTTGTCACGGCAAGCTCCATCACGCGGTCGTCGTACCAGTACCGCGGGAACTCCCGTCCCTTGTATACCTGTTCCATTTCCATGCCGTTTTCGTAAAGAACGCCGTAGGGCGTGACGAGCCCCTTTTCATGTTGGAAAAGATTTCGCGCAATCTTGCTCCCGTCCAAATACTTGAGCTCGTCGACCGCCGCAGCGCCGTTAACGTCGAGATGGTGCAGGAGACCTATGGCGTTTATGTCGGTGAAATCCTGGATCACCGTGGTTTCCTGGCAGCAAAAGGTCAGGTTGATTAAGTCGGGGAGCCCTTTGTAATTAAAAGCCTCGGCGCAGCTTTGGAATTTGGCGATTTCCGTTTTGTCGAAGCTCTCCAGCCGCTTGGCCAGATAATCGAGCTCGTCCAAATTGACGACAGTGTCCTCCAGCCGTGCAAGCGCGGGATAGTCACCGGCTATTTCCTCAACGCCGCAATCGCGCCCGATCGCACTCCCAACGTCTATTTTGCCGAGCATTTCGTAAACCTCGTCATGATTAACAATCGGGAAACAGACCAATACGGGTTGTTGTTCAGGGCGTTCAGGGTTGTTCAGCAGCGCTCTTATCATTGGACTCGTCCTTTCTCTTCTGTATTTTTTGCATTTCGGTTCTCAGGCAGTTTCCCTCCGCAGTGTGGCACACAAAGCCAACGGAGGCGTAAGGGCAGTCGCCGCAGCTTTCAAATGGGCCCGTGCTTCGCGGCGGCGGCTCTCTGCTTACCGTGCTGAGAACGTTTGAGTCGTAAAATACGCCGGTCATACTCTGCCTCCTTTCCTGAAAACAAAAAAGCCGGAGAATAGAGGCTATGATCCGCCCAATTCTCCGGCCAATTGCTTAAATACTTAATTTCTGTGCCATTCCTTTTGCTTGTCCATCCCTGTCCTGTATATCAGGGACGGCGCACTCGATTTGCGACGCGGTTTTCTCGATCAGCTTCTCCTGCTCATATGTCAGTTCATGTTCGGAATCCATAGTGTTCCGCAAACATCGGTATATTTCCGTGAACTGCTCATTTGTAAACAATCGGTCGCGCGGTACGAGACCGGCACGTTCAGCGAAGTCCTCCTTTGCCGCTGTGTAGTTGTCAATATAATAGTGCCCCTGTCCCACGCCGGTGCCGTCGTAGTCGCGCTGCCATGTTACAAATTTGTATCCATAGCCTTTTTCTGTTTCCCGCCCGGCGAGGACAGTACCATTAAACTCGGTAAGCAGGCGGAAGTCCTCATCCAAATCCCTTGCCTTGAGGAGAGGAGCCTTTTCTATTGCCGTCATGTATTCTCTGACCGTTTCGGCAATAGGCGCTGTCCTGTGGTAGAGATCATCGGCTTCAGGCGTCCGCAGATTGCCGAGGGCAACAAACATCTGGCTTGTAGCGCCCACGTGACAAGCGGGTAGACCGTCAAGCAGGATTGTGAGATTGTCTTCGCGCTGGACAATGGACTCGATATCCTGTTTTGCGAGAATGCGGGAGAGTTCGTTAAAGTATTTTCTGTCCATATAAAATCCTCCTTAATAACAAATAGGCCGGGGTTCCGTTTAACAGAATCCCAGCCTGATATTGTGGTGCTCCTTATATACAATTTCGCTATGTGAGAAACGATTGGTACGCAACTTTGAGGACTGCGCGCCATTGTTTTGCTCGTTTGCCCCTTAAAACCAGGCAACTGTTGAACGCCGCCTTGTTTATCCCTCTGGCACACTTTTTCACAGCTCTATTGACGGGACAATACAGCACAATGCACAAACAGATGCGAACCGAGCGTTTCCCATGTTTACCGCAGACGTTTTCGGTTTTGCGCCGTCCCGGAAATGAAGAAAGCCAGCAAATCCTTGAGTTTGCTGACTTTCTTGGTGGAGACGAAGAGGATCGAACTCTCGACCTTACGGATGCGAACCGTACGCTCTCCCAAGTGGTCCGCAAAGCGGGCCTTTTTTCTTGTCCCTAAAATCAGCACTTTTTATGCCACGATGCGAACCACGCAGCGGAAGGAACGCACGCGGTTCGCAACTTTTTTATTTTCTATGATCCTTTATCTGCATTGCATCTTATCCCTGACCGACAGTAATTTTATGATAGAACTCTTCAAGTTCAGTAAGGCTGGTTGTCCGATTATGTATTGGCAACGATGCCCACGCAACATCGTAATAGCGTGATTTGGGGTTATCTCGTAAACGGCTGTCAATTATAGAAACGATACCCGTATCTGTAAAGTTTCGAATAAGCCGTCCTATACCTTGCTTGAATTTAATGATCATTTCTGGAACTTGTACATCCATGAGTGGGTCTTTTGCAACCGAGGCTTTGTAGTTGATGATTGGATCAGGCACAGGGAAAGGAAGCCGAAAGATTATTAAATTTGATAAACTCTTTCCTTCAATGCTAATTCCTTCCCAATATGCTCCTGTTCCAAGTAATACAGAATTGGTGTCATCCTTGAATTCCTGCAGAATACGATCCTGCGAGGCTCCGGGCTGCTGCATAAGAATTTTATACGGCAAATCGCCGCTTTGCAGCTGTGCATACACTTCTTCCATATCAGTCTTGGCGGTAAATAAAACAAGTGCCTTACCCTGCGAAATTTCCAGAATCTCTTTCATTCTGGCTACACCTTGCTGAATGAAATCATCATGTTCTCTCGTTGGGTGTGGAAGATCGTCGCAATAATATATCATCGCATGCTCATCGTACGGGAATGGCGAGGGCTTCGGCTCTGAGAGTATTGCTGTTTTGTCTAATGGGAATCCGGTGTTATTGACGAAATAAGAATACATTTCCTCAACGCTTCCTGTGTTGGCGTTTGTCAGCGTGGCAGAGGTCAGTATTGTGTGGATACTGCCGTTGAAATAGAGTCGGCGGATAATGTCGCTTGTATTTTTAGGGCAGCATAACAGCTCAACATTGGGTCCCTTGCGTTCAATCCATACCAGTCTCTTTTCAATTTCTTCACTTAATTCGCTCATTGAATATGAAAGCGACTCAAGTTCATCAGACGCTGCAGCTGAGCTGGATTGCCGGTAATCGAAACTGGAATAAATTTCGACCCTTTCTGAGAGAGCATGCAACCTGGTTGCGGCTGCTGCGATTAATTCCATAGATTCTGGCTTGTAATCAAAGAAAAATCGATCTGCATATTTCATGTTCTGTGTTGAGGACGCGACTTGCTTTTGCAGTTGCTCAGTAAGATTGTCATATACTGCATTTAATGCGGCTTTGGCGTCATCGGCTTCTTTCCGAACCATGGATTGCTGTTCGCTTCTTAATTCTCGCACGGCAGCAGTAATGCGGCTACAAAGATAGCCTTTACTGAAGTGCTCGGTTGTTGCACTTCGCACCTTGTCTTCCAAATTATGCGCTTCATCAATAACCGCAATTTCAATTTCTCTATTCAGGACGCCCTCTTGGCCGTGACTCTGATTTATGAGGTGAGCTGTCAGCAAATCTTGGTTACACAGGATAATGCCATCCGTGAATTTCAGCCGTTGCCTCAAAGCACGGTATGCGCATTTCTGAGTGCAGGCATCACAGGTTCGCTTACTATAGTGAGTAACATTGATCCAATCCCATATAGCCTGTGGAATGGCGAATGGATAATTTTTGCGTTCATAGTATCCAACCCTCATTCCATCTTCAATTTCATGACGTAGTTTTGCGTTCTCATTGCTAATATATTCTTCCGCTCGCTTTAGGCACAGGTAGTGCGATTGGCCCTTGGCAAGGGTAATCTCCTGTGATAAATGCAGCAGTTTTTGAAGACGATGTGCATCATCTAAAAGTTGTTCTTGCAAAGCAATCGTTGAAGTTGCAATAACAACAGGTTTTTTGGAACGCTGATTATACAGCATAAGCGGGACTAAATAGGCAAAGGATTTTCCAATTCCAACGCCTGCTTCCACTGCTATGTGCTGCTCGCTTTTTATGGCTTCCAGTATTTCAAACGCCATGTCCTGCTGGCCTTCGCGTTCTTCAAAGCCGAATTTACCAGGTGCATCGTCCCAAAAAAAACGGCCGGTTGCTTCGCCAACGTCATAGAGCTGCTTTTTTCGCTTTTTTTCACGTTCTTCTGGTGAGTCAA
>JBFWIW010000071.1:0-13578 GCA_050253535.1 Oscillospiraceae bacterium | reverse complement strand
ATAGCGTCCGATAGGTCAGTCAGTGTTTTTTTGTTCCCGTAAATCCAGTCGATTGCTGTACAGTCGCTCATGGCATTTTTTTCTCCTTCTGATGGTCCTCCGTAAAGTTAAAAACAAAATCACCGCAGCATCCGCCATCCATAAGCGTCTGCGTGCGGGAAAACAATATTCCGGGGTTGAAGCCTTTAAATGTTGACGGATCGCGCTCACACGAAAGCACGCTTCCGTATTCGCTGAGCCCAAGTCTGCGGTACATATCCACATACGGACATCGATGAACGTCAAGTCTGACGGTTTTGTCTGAGATTTCCTTGTACGCCATATCCTCTAATTTGAATGCAGCTAAAGCTTCGACCAACTTTTCCGGCGTGTTGCCTCCATAGTGCTCCGCCAGTTCCTGACCGGACTTTCTCGCCTGATTTGCTATCACCTTTCTGGTGATGGCAAGCATCTTTTCCTCGCCGAGTTCTTTTTCAAACGCCTTCAGGAAGGGGACGACTGCCAATGCCTCAATCTCACGTCTGAGTATGATAGGTACATCTTCAATTTTTTCCATTTCCACGCCTCCTATTTGTTTTCGGTTTGCCTGATACCGAAGCCCTTTTTGTCCGGGTGCTTGCGGGCTTCATCAGAATCTATTTATAACGACTCTCGTCATAAATATTTATAATACGTCAGCTGCAAATTAAGAAAGCCTCGGGTTTTATAACGACTCTCGTCATATTTATTTATTGGGCGCCATAATAAAGAAAATGCCAGAATTATGACGACCATCGTCATAATTCTTTACAGTTCATCAGTATCAAAATAAGGTATTTAAATATGACGACCATCGTCATATATTTTCAAAAAAACAATGCTCCATAGAATATTCACACGCTGTCAATCTGTGTTGTCTGCTCTTCTGAGTCGCAGAGCATCTGCTCACGGACTAAGTCGAAGTCTTCCTTCTTAATGCACTCGTAAGTCATAAGAGGAGATTTTGTCGCCTGACTGACAATCTCAATGAACTGCTGCGCATAAGCCTCATTATTAAGTCTTTCATAAAAACGAACCGCAATCATCCTGTCAAACTTGCGATGCCGCTCATTCACCTCGTGTCCGGTTTCCGTAATACTTATTATAAATGAACGCCCATCCCGGGGATTTACTGACCGGGAAATCAGCTTATGAGCCTCAAACCGCTTTATTGTACTGGTGAGCGTGCTGTTTGGAATCGGAAATCTATCCCTTATATCCTTCAGCGGAATGCAGCATTCTTCATCAACCAGTCTGAGAATTCTCATTTCCAAAAGGGACAGATTTTTCATAGAATATTCACCGTGTCTGGCATATAGGGGAAGCAATTCCCAGCACATAGAAAACACCAGATTATGAAGCGTATCATCTATTTTCTTAATTATTTCCGATTCTGCCATGATACCTCCAAAGTTATGACGATTTCCGTTATAGTTAGGATACGCCAATTACATGCACTTGTCAATATTTGAATACACTAAATTTTCAGGAGTCCGGATTTCCTGTATCGATACATATCTATGGCACTATAATCGGTACTCACCTTTATCAGCCGCATCACCAGTCTAAACTGCAGCAATGCTTCCGTGACGGATTCCTTTTCGCAGATTCAACATAACTAACCCGCCCCAAACCTCAGACATTGTTCATACCCACCGGCTTTACCGCATATAAATCAAATACGGAATAAGAGCTGGGAGTGGTGTTTTTGAAGAGCAACATAGATGAGAGAGCCTGCGATCTTGCAGCGTACATCATAGAGAACAAAGCCACCGTCCGCGCGGCCGCCGCCCGGTTTGGGATCTCTAAGTCCACGGTACATAAAGATATATCAGAGAGACTGGAACGGATCGACAGGGTGCTTTACCTTCGGGTAAAAGAAGTGCTGGAGGTGAACAAGGCCGAACGCCACATACGCGGAGGCCTTGCCACAAAACTGAAATACAAAGGGATGACTTGATCAGCGGAATATAACACGGTTTTGACTGGAGCATTTGCAGCTTAGCCGGAAGCCCCACAGACAGAAATCCATTCTTCCCCGGCTTTTCACAGTTACGGTCCGGCTCAGCCAAAGCGGACGGTTCGCCGATATAAAAACTGGTGTGAGACCGTTGAACCCGTTAATCAAGTCATACATAGTGAAACGGACAGGAGATTGCTCCTGCCCGTTTCATTTACTTTATTATAAAAGTCCGCGGATTTTCGAGCAGCTCCTTTATGCGGTTTGCGAACCGCGCTGCCTCCGCGCCGTTTACGATACGGTGGTCGAAGGTGACGGAGAGCATCATTTTTTTGCGCACCGCGACCTGTCCGTCCGCAAGTGCGAGCTCGTCGAATACGGCGCAGACGCCTACGATTGCGGCCTCATGCCGGTTCACAATGGGCGTAAAGCTGTGCACGCCGTACATCCCGACGTTAGAGACGGTTATGCGGGCGTCTCCCGTCTCACCCGGGGCCAGCGCGCGGGCGCGGGCCTTTTCGGCGAGCGTCTTCATCTCCGCCGATAACTCGAATATGTTTTTCCCGTCCGCATTGCGCACGACAGGCACGTAAAGACCGTCATCCGCCGAGACGGCGACGCCGATATCTATCCTGTCCGAAATCACATACTCCCCGCCGTCAAGCGTCATGCGGAAGCGCTCGAACTCCGAGACGGCCCTCGCCGCGGCGGCTATGGCAAAATCGTTTATGCTGACCCTGTCCGACTTTTCGCGCCCTTCGTTTATCGCGGCGCGCAGCGCCAGAAGCTCTGTCACATCCACCGGCGTGTTCTGTGTGACGGGCGGGATCTCGGCGTGGCTGGCGCTCACGCGGCGCGCTATCACGCGGCGCATTGACGTGAGCTTTCGGCGGCGCAGACCTTTCATGTCTTCACCGCTTCCCGCGAGCCGGGCGGTATTCGGCGCGGAGGCCATGTATTCGAGAACGTCCTTCGACGTTATGCCGCCGCCCGTATGCGGGACAAGCGCCAGATCGACGCCGTGTTCCCCCGCCAGGGTCTTCGCGTAAGGCGTGGCCGCGATTTTCGGGAGCGCCGTCTTCCCGGCCTGCAGCGCCGCCCCGTTCGGGAATACCGCTGCTTTCGGCGTCTCCGGCAGCGTTTCCCCCTCATCCCCGACGTAACCGACGACCGTCAGCACGGGGACCAACGCGCCGTCATCGTACAGCTTCTTCAGCAGGATGCCCGTACCCGGGGACTCGGCCTCCATGGCTGTCTTGTCAGTCTCGATCTCCATGATGGGCTCGTCCATTGCGACCCTGTCGCCGACGTTCTTGAGCCAGCGGATTATCGTGCCTTCCTGCATATCCATGCCGGTTTTCGGCATATACACTTCGGTGATCATGGTCTGCCTCCTTAAGGCCTTTTTTGTGAAGTCCCCGCGCCGGTCAGAGGATCGAGCGAACGGCCGCCTCTATGCGCTCCGGATTCGGAAATACGTTTGCCTCCAGAACGGGATTAAACGGCACCGGGCAGAACAGCGAACCGACGCGCTTTATCGGAGCGTCCAGATAATACAGCGCCTCGCTTTCACAGATCGTTCCGACAATTTCGCCTCCGAAGCCGGCAAACTCCGCGGCCTCGTGGACAACGACGGCCTTTTTCGTCTTTTTCACGGTGGCGATTATGGCGTTTTTATCGAGCGGGCTGAGCGTGCGCAGGTCGAGAACCTCGGCCTCCACGTCTTCCTTTGCCAGCCTGTCGGCCACTTCGAGGCTCATCTGAACCGTGCGGCCGTAGGTGATGATCGAGACGTCGCGTCCCTTGCGCTTAATGTCGGCGACGCCGAGGGGTATCGTGTAGTCGCCGTCCGGGACCTCGCCCTTTGTGCGGTACAGCCTCTTCTGTTCAAGAAAGATGACGCAGTTGTTATCGCGTATGGCGGACTTCAGCAGCCCCTTCGCGTCGTACGGCGTGGACGGGACCACAACCTTAAGCCCCGGCACATGGCAGTACATCTGCTCAAGGGACTGGCTGTGCTGTGCCGCGGCTCCCGTGCCGCCGCCGGAGGCGGTTCGGATCACCATCGGGACATTTACCTTGCCGGCGAACATGAAGTGCATCTTCGCGGCCTGATTGATAATCTGATCGTAGCACACGGCCATAAAATCCGAGAACATCAGCTCGACTATCGGCCTCATTCCGGTTATCGCGGAGCCGATTCCCGCGCCGACAAAAGCGGTCTCTGAAATCGGCGTGTCGATGACGCGCTCTTCCCCGAATTCCTCCAGCATGCCCCTTGAAACGCCGAAAGCGCCGCAGTATCTGCCGATATCCTCACCCATGAAAAAGACTGTTTCGTCCCTGCGCATCTCCTCGCTCATGGCCGCTCTTATCGCTTCCGCATATGTTATGACACTCATAGTTACCCCCTCAGTCCGCGTATACGGACGCTTCAATGCCGTCCATCGCGGGTATCGGGCAGGCCTTGGCGTACGCTACGGCGTCCTCTATGACCGCGGCGGCCCCGGCGTCCATTTCTTCAATTTCCCTCTGCGTGAACAGCCCGCTGTCCAGCAGGTACTTTGTAAACCGGATGATGGGGCTTTTGGCCTTCCACGCCGCTATCTCCTCTTTGGTGCGGTAGAGATTGCCGTCGCTCTTGCTGTGGCCGGAAGTCCTGTAGGTGTGTTCGACGATGAGGACGGGGCCGTTCCCCGATACAACGTATTCCCTGGCTTCCCGCGCCGTCTCGTATACCGCCAGCACATCGTTGCCGTCCACGTCGTAAGGCTTCATGCCGTACCCTGCCGCGCGCTTCGTGAGATCCGTCTCCTTTACGGCCTTACAAAGCGGGGTTGACAGGCCGTATGTGTTGTTCACAAGGACAAACATGACCGGCAGATTCCACGCGGCGGCGAGATTCATCGCCTCATGGACAGCACCCTGATTTGACGCGCCGTCGCCGAAAAAAGCGACCGCTACCCGGTCTTTTATATGCTTGAGCTTGCAGGTGAGCGCCGCTCCGCAGGCGAGAGGGGCGTTCGCGCCGAGGATGCCGTTTGCGCCGAGGATGCCTTTGTCAATGTCGGCTATGTGCATTGAGCCGCCCTTCCCCCTGTTCACGCCCGTATCCCTCGCGAGAATTTCGGCCATCATGGCCCTTATGTCGACGCCCTTTCCGATGGCCTGTCCGTGACCCCGGTGCGTGGCAAGCATATAGTCGTCTTTTTTAAGGGCCGCGGTCGTTCCGATGCCCGTGGCCTCTTCGCCGATGCCCAGGTGTGTGGTGCCGTGAACAAGACCCTGCGCAAAAAGCCACTGCACTTTTTCCTCAAATTTACGCGCGGTCATCATACCGACCATCAGTCCGCGCAGGAATTTTTTATTCTCCGCCCGCTTTTGGCTGTCAGACATATCCACAACATTCCTCCTTTCCGATTACATTGTTTGTTTAAAAAAACTCAGTAAAATAATAATACATTATCAGGCGCGATTTTTCCATGTTTTTGAGACAAGAAAAAAAACGGAGATGCTGCCGGCTCGTCGGAATCATTCCGCTGTATTTTATTCATTTCGCTGCGGGCCCACGTTTTATTATGCCCAGTCACTGGCAAACGGGCTTTCTCTGACATATTTATGATTGAAAAGCTTTTTTCGATAATCTGTAATATGAAAGGATTTTACATATGGGCCCATCTTCAACCTACTACTTTCTCGGCGCGAACACGCCCGATGGCTTCCTCTCCCTCTATGACGATCTCACCTCTCCGGACGACTTTCTATACATATTAAAAGGCGGCCCCGGCTGCGGAAAATCTAGTTTTATGCGCAAATTATCTTCCGATCTTCAAAAAAAAGGCTTTGCCGCGGAGTTCATTCTCTGCGCCGGAGACCCCGACTCGCTCGACGGCGTCCGTTTCCCCGAGCTGGGCGTCGCGTTTGTGGACGGAACGTCGCCGCATGCCGATACTCGAAAAGTCCACAGAATTTAATGTTTTCTTATTGACAATTGTAGATTTGCGTATTATTCTATATTTACAATTGTAGATATTGGGGGCCGCCGTTATGGAAACCGAAAAAATTGACCGCCTGCCGGACGCGGAGCTGGATGTTATGCTCGTGCTCTGGAACGCTCATGAGCCTATGAAAACCTCCGCCATTCTGGAGGTTTTAAACCGGGAAAAAAACTGGTCTATGTCCACGCTTCAGGCACTTCTGTCGCGGCTTTCCGACCGGGGATTTGTGAGGGCGGAGACGCTGAGCCGTCTCAAATACTACTCTCCCGCCGTAAGAGAGGAAGAATACCGCATAAAAGAGACAAAATCCTTTCTTAAAAAGCTTCACGGCAATTCATTCAAAAGCCTTGTTTTATCACTGATAGACGGAGATGCCATCGACGGAGACGATCTGGAGGAAATCGAGACGATGCTCAGAGAGGCGGGCGCAAAAAATGGAAAGTAGCCTGCTCCTTAAAACCCTTGAGACCTCCCTATTTTCCGCCTGCTTCATCTGCGTCATCCTGCTGCTGTCAAAGGCGATTTCAAAGAGGTACTCCGCAAAGCTCAAATACTGGATATGGCTCGCCGTTTTCATCCGCCTCGTTATTCCCGCCCTCCCCACGATGCAGGGCGCGCCAATTACGTTTACCGCTCCGGTTTCACTGGGCGCTCCGCCGGCATACGCCCAGGTTCAGACCGGCGGAGCCGAGGATACCGGCACGTCGGACGCTAAGTCGGTTTCCCCCGGCATCCCTGCCGCGGCGGAGGCGGATGATTACGGCTCGGCGCCCGATACAGACACGCAGCCGGCGCTTCAGGCCCCGGCGCTCTCAACTGCCGGAATCGCGGCGATTATCTGGCTGTCGGGGGCCGCGATATACCTGCTGTTCAACTTATCGGGCTATTTCATTTTCATTCTGCGCATACGCCGCGGGAGAACGGCGGTCACCCCCCTGATCGCGGAGACGCTCTCACGTCTTGCGCCGGAAATGAAAATCCGCAGAGTTCCCCGTATTTACTTCTGCGGCGGCGTGAAAAGCCCCATGATGACGGGGTTCTTCTCCCCCGTTATTCTGCTCCCCGAGCGGGCGTACACGGAAACGGGGCTTGAGATGATACTGCGCCACGAGCTTGTTCACCTCAAACGCCGCGACCTGTGGTATAAGCTCCTTCTGCTTTTGGCTTCGTCCGTCCACTGGTTCAACCCCATCGTGCTTTTAGCGGCAAAACGCGCGGCCTTTGATATGGAACTCGCCTGTGACGAGGCGGTACTCCAAAACGCCTCAATGGACTACAGGGTGGAATACGGCAGGGCCATGCTCGACATTATGCAGTCGGGTCTGCGGCGCCGGACGCCCCTTACGACGCATTTTTCAGCGGATAAAAAGTCGATCGTCCGCCGCTTTTCAAAAGTTCTCGACACCGGCATTAAGCGCCGGGGACTCCCGCTCCTGTTTACCGCGGTTCTGTTAATCGCGTCTCTGGGCGTGCTCGTCGGCTGGAAGACCGTGGACACGGACGGCAATACCGGCGCCTCGGGGTTTGAACCCGGTACGGTCTATTCGCGAAGCTCCGGCTTTGAACAGGTAGCCGCCTATGACGCCGGAAACTCATATTCGATAGACGGGAACGGCAATGTGATCATTTCGTATCATAACGGCGAGACCACCGCGGCGGCTCCGTTTACCGTGACCGCGGAAGGTGACGACTCCTACGCGGAGCCATACCCCGGAGCGTATATCTCGGCCGACAAAACCGTATTCGCCTGCGGCGGGCAGTACGGCGATACCCCGCTCATGATATATGTCAGCGACGATATGGGCAAGACGTGGTACACGTCCGAAATAAACCTTGACGGCACAGGCGTATCCTGGACCAGCATCGGCTTCACCTCCGAAGAGGACGGCTGGCTTGTCATTGCAAACTTCCACGCGATGACCTATGAGGACAATTATATTTTCCAAACCTCCGACGGCGGGAAGAGCTGGGCGGAGGTCCAGGGAGACCAGAACGACGTTTACCCCAGCGTCCTGACCGGATCGGGGTTCTCTGACGACGGCACGGGTTTTTTGTGCTTCTGGTATTATGAAAAGGACTTCGAGCCTCCGGTCATCCGGACGCAGGACGGCGGGAAGACCTGGGAAAAGCTCGATATCCCGCTCCCTCAGGAATTTGACAGCTACAATAAAACGGCCCTGTCCCCCGTTTTCGACGGGGCAAACGGCACCATGCCCGTCCTGCTCTCGAGCGGCGGGGCCGACGGCATCGTCGGCACGGTATACCTCACCAGCACGGACTGCGGCAGGACATGGAACTTTGATAAATATCAGAGCATGGCGCAGATATGGGCCTATGCGTGGCAGACGCGCGAAGGAAAACCCCGCTTCGACATGATGAGCGAAGCGATGCAGGCGGATTTCACGGCGCTTCGGGGCGGCACGGACAGTTATGTGATCCGCTGGTCCAGCCCCTGGGTGGAGGATTTCGATGTGGCGATGGTCGGGGATGAGGCCGAAATAACCTATTGGTATGCCGATTCCTCGGGCAGCAAATATAAGGGCACCGAGCGCCTGACCTTCGGCGAGGAAAACGGCCGTGCCGTTGTCACCGGCTGCCGGACGGAAATTGACCTCATGGAATACGCGAGAGTTATCCCGCTCTACTATACCGTGACGGATACGCTCAAGATGGAAAAACTGCCCGTGCTCGATGAGACGCGCGTATCTGAGGTGCTTTTTACAGGTACGACCGGCGAGGGGATCACGCAGGTTTTATACCGCTGGGACGAAAATACGGTAAATGACGTCGGCATATTCTCCTATATCGTTTTAAACGGGGTCAAATACGATCTCGGCTATGTCGGCTACGGGGACGCCGGCGGCTCGCTGGGCGAAAAAATGCTGACAAGGACCGGCATCACGGCGGACAGTCCGGTCTATTCCCTCATAAAGTCCTACGGAACCTCTTATGTCGCGGGGAATTATTATACGGTAAGGGAAAATGTCCCGTATTTTCTGCACGAAATAACCGGAACTGCCGCCGAGACGGATTTTGACGGCGACGGGCAGGCCGACACCGTGAGCCAGTACTACGGCGGCGCGCCTTACCACGAATTCGTGATCTATCAGTGGGACATTGCCGCCGGAACGGTGCGGAGCGAGAAGCTCACCGGCCTCTTCGGCTGCGAAACGGTGGACTATAACGAAGCGGCGGGGCTGTTTTACGCCTACAATTACGAAAAAGACAGCAGCGGCAATATCGCGGGGCGGGGAGTGCCGACCGTTTTCAGCTTCAAAAACGGCGTCTTCACCATGGAGACCGACCCCGCGGAGGACAGCATTAAATACGCTTTTGTGGATTCTGTAAGCTATGACCCCGGCCGGAATCTCCTGAGCTTCACGATACCTGAGTCCGTGCCCGACGGCTTCGAATTCTACCTCCACGTCGCGGGGCGGCTCTTCATGGGGGATGCGGGCGGGGGCATGAGCTTTCACGCCTTCGATGAGGAGAGCGAAAACAGCGCCTGGGTCCCCGGCAAAACGTATACATGCGCTTTAGACTCGGAAGGGCTGGATTACTGTCTTTTGGATTTCGGTCTTCTGAATGACAGAGGAGAGCGGCATATATACAAGATCACCGTCTCACCCGACGGGTCGAAACTGGTTGGAAACGCTGATTAATTTGAAAAGCCCCCGCAAAGTTTACGCCATAAGCGGCGTAAACTTTGCGGGGGCTTCCTGTATTGGCGGTTTTTCAGCCCATACGGGCCTTCACAAAAAAGACGAATTTATCCCCCTCTTCGCGGCTTTTGAAGGCCGATGGCGGGATCACAAGCGCGGGCCACGCGCCGAAATATACCGCGATATCTCTCCCGAGAGCGCGGCAGAGGGACGCCTCCCGCAGCCGCGTTTCCGAAGCTTTGCCTATAGCGCGGAAATATGCCTTATCCCCGGTGAAATATGCCTCCGCCTTTACGGCTCCGGATTCCGGCACATGTAATGCAGGCACTTTTCGCAGCAGATAGAATTTTGCCGCGGGGCTTAATACTATTATTGCCGTGAGGTTAATGGCAATAACGAAAAGGGTCAGGAATATGCCGGTTATAAGGCTTGCCTTTGTCACGGCGTAATACAGCATGTAGACGCTGGCCGCGAGCTTAATTATAGGGAAGGGCTTGAGCATATTCCGGCTGAGCCAGACGGCTCTGAAGCAGCGTACCTGCGATAAGAGAAAGTCCCGCCCGTCTGTCTCATACCGGAGCGCCCAAACAGCGCCCTCCGGTATGTCGAAGGGTTCCTCCGCTGTCTCCGCGCTCTCTTTGAGCAGTTCAATAAACCGGTTTTTAGCCCCGTCCGAGGGAAAGGCCCTCACGGGGACGGCCTCGAATATCTTTCCGCCGCTGTAAAGCAGCAGAAGGCCGTCCGTCGTGGCAACGGGGCCGATATCAAGGCAGGCGGATACGAGTTTTATCCCGCCGAAGGTAAGGGAGATTTCGCCGCCCTTAACCGTAAGAGCGTGCGCTTTCCAGTAGTCCGGCAGTATCTGTCCGGAGGCCTTCATGTTTTTAAGCGCGTTCTTTGCCCTTACACGCCGCAGCGCGCGGAAAAGTATGTTTATGAGCGCGAGCACTGCGGAGAGCGCGCCGAGTATCGCCATGTCCCTATGACTGAGATCCGCCGTCAGAAGCATGCACCCCACCCAGCACATCTGAACTATGGTGAGCATCAGAAACGCGGCTATGCGCATCGGCGTCCGCTCCGCCCTTTTCAGCATGGCGGTGAGCATATTCAGATATTCGGCCTCCGTGATATCGTAGCTGAGCTTCATATTTGGTCTCCCGGCAGTAATGAAATATTACCATTAAGTTTTCCCCCCGCTCATGACGCAGGGCGCGGCTTTATACAGGGCAATTCCCTTAAGCGCTTTTTACCGCGGCGACGTGTTCCGCCGCGAGCTTCGCTATGCCCTCGTAGTCGTCATTATCGAGAAGGTCGCGCCGTATCACGGTGACGCCCGTGCCGACGCCGGCTATGCCGCGGCTGAGAAATTCGGGTATCGTCTGCGGATTAACGCCGCCCGTCGCCATGAGCGGTATGTGCGGCAGCGGGCCTCTTATGTTCCAGATATAGTGCATGCCCAGATCATCCGCCGGGAACAGCTTTACGATGTCCGCGCCCATTTCCCAGGCAGCGCCTATCTCCGTCGGCGTCATAGCCCCGGGGATGGACACTAGCCCCAGAGCCTTCGTCCTCTTGACGACGGCGGGATTTGTGCCGGGGGAGATGATGTACAGGGCTCCGGCGGCGTGCGCCGCGTCCACCTGCGCGGGGGTCTGAACGGTGCCCGCGCCCAGCGTGAGCGCATCGCCCACGGCTTCGCGGATCGCGCCGATACAGGCCGCGTAGTCCGCCGCGGGGTCCGCCGCAGTCTGGTCGAAAGTGACCTCCAGCAGCTTAATCCCGCCTTTTACCAGAGCCGCTGCTACGCGCCCCAATTTGTCCGCAGGCACCTTGCGGGCTATTATCACAAGCTTCTCCCTCAGGATAAGCGCTTTAACCTCGTCACACTTCATCTCTAGGCCTTCTTTATCAGATTTTCAACGGCCGACACCCAGTCGTGGTCGGGATCGTTGGAGCGGTAGAAACCCTGATCCTGCCCGGCCATGAGCCACAGAAAATAGGTGTTGTAGCCCGGCGCGCCGACTGTCGTGTGGTAGCCCCGCGGGAACTCGACGAGGTCGTCGCTCTTCACCCTGTAGCACTCGTCTATACTGCCGTCCTTTGTGTACATGCACTGGATTCCGAAGCCCTGCTCCGGCTGGAACAGGAAGTAGTAAATCTCCTCCAGCACGCCCTCCTTGGGCATGTTGTCCTCGTCGTGCTTGTGCGGCGGGAAACCGGCCCAGTTGCCGGGGGTCACGAAGGCCTCGCCGATGGTGAGCTTCTTTGCGTTCGTCGTGCCGTCAATGAGGAAATGGGTGTCCCGCTCCCACGGTTTCACGCCCAGAACCTTTGCGCGAACCCTGTCGGGGCCGACGATCTCCGGCTCCGTGTCCTCGTCTATGTGTGTCGCGCAGACAGCTATCTTCACGCTCCATTTGGTCGAGATGGCGACGCTCTTTCCTCTTGGCATGTAGACCGTGTGGGCCTTGCCCTCGAACACCGTGCGCCTGCCGCCCACGTTCTGCCAGATTTTGCCGTCGAAGGCGAAGTCGGCGACGCCGCCGAGAATGACGAACGCGGTCTCCCTGTCCTCTGTCTCGAATATCAGTCTGTCGCCCTCCCCCAGCTCAATGATGCCGAACTCCAGCATTTTGAGTGAGCACTCGCCCGCCCTGCACAGCGGCGTGTACCCTTTCTTCGGGACATACGTTTTTTTGTAATTCATCGCTTCATCCTCCTGCACTTAATTTATTAATCAGTATATCTGCAAATTCCATGCAGTCCCCGACTATGCCTATTTCGGCGTAATCGAATATACGCGCCTTCGGGTCGGAATTTACCGCGACAACACCGGCAGTCCGCACGCCCGCCATGTGCTGGACGGTGCCGGAGATGCCGCAGGCGATATAGAAGTCCGGGCGGACGGTGGCACCCGTCTGCCCCACCTGCCGGGGATACGGCAGAAACCCGCCGTCGACAGCCTGGCGCGAGCCCGTGAGGACGCCGCCCAGCATCAGGGCCAGCGCCCCGAGCTTTTCAAAATTCTCTTTTTTGCCGACTCCCCTGCCGCCCGAGACAATAATTTTTACGCCGATATCGAGCGCCGGCACCTCCGCCGCGCTCTCGGATATGCGCTTCACGCCGCCTTCCGGCACACTTATGCGCACCGCCTCCGGCATGTCCGCGTCCGGCTCGAAAACGCCGGGGCGGACGGACGCCATGGCGGGTTTTGTTCGGCAGATGACCTCCGCCATAACGGAGCCGCCGAAGGTCGGGCGGATCATGCTCACGCCTCCCGCTCCGTCCGGCTCCAGCCCTGTGCAGTCCGCCGTGAGCCCGATACCCAGCATTGCCGCTGAGAGCGGGGCCACCGCCCTCCCCCTCACGGTCGCCGGAAACAGCACGCAGTCCGGCTTTTCGGCTTCTATGTATCCGCAGAGCGCCGTCGCGGCGGACACGTCGTCCCCGCCGGCGTCCTCCAGCAGGACGGGAACTGCATTGCGGTACACGCTTTTCGCGGCGGTCATCAGCTCAGGCGCGCATCTTTTCGAGAGGGCGTCGGAAGAGAGCGAAACCACAACGGCCGTCCCATCGGCGGGCGCTGCCGGAGTGACGCGCTCCGAAACTTCCCTCACCCTGTCTTTTTGCAGGAATTCAATAACGGCGTCGGCCCCCTCGGAAATGTCCCTGTATATCCGGCAGTGCCGCAGAGGCGCTTCTGCGGGCCAGACGCGCCTTACCTGTGTCGCGGAGCCGCGCGTTCCGGCAAGCTCCGGCGGGATACCCAACATTTCCGCCGTTAACAGCTTCACCTGTTTTTCCTTTGCCGCACGCATTCCGGCTATGGACGGCGGGCGCAGGAGATATCCCCCGCTCACCGTAACTACCGCGGGCAGCGGCACGCTAAGCGTCACTTTTTTGTCCTCCAGCAGGCGCTCGCACAAAAGCCCGTTTTCGG
>JBFWIW010000070.1:8421-14300 GCA_050253535.1 Oscillospiraceae bacterium | reverse complement strand
CACGTCGAGACGGTAGTATTGATGACAGGGATTGAGAAATAGGTGTACGAAAAGCCCAGTAATACTGGGCTTTTCGAGGTTTGAGAGAAAAAATGCGATGTGTGAAAATCGTGAAAATATCGCTTCGCGGGAATAAGTCCAAAGGCATGATTTTTAACGCGACAGAGCGATTTAGATGTCATAGTCTGGCGCGTGGTCAGGTTAGATGTCAGCGGTTCGCGTGTGGCCGATTTGGATGCTTTTTGATTTTGGCGGGGTTGCGCGGTCAGTGTTGTTTTTTATACTTGAGTTGATAAAATGGCTGGGTAACAGGCTAATCAACATTACCGAAATATGCGTGGATGATTCTTAGTCAAGACGGCAATGTATAGATAAAATCCTCGTTTGCAGGGAAATTAAGCATGTTCCAATCGATATATCTTTAGAAATTCTTGGCTTTTTCTTGGGCATTTTTAATTGCATTTCCTACAATAGCTTCAACATCATTCCCGACAATATCCAGTGCATCTGCAGAAATCGTGGTGAAGTCCGTGATTCCTAAGAAGCTGAACAATGTTCTTAAATATCTGTCACCCATTTCTAATGATGAAAACGGCTCTATGGAATATTCCCCGCCTCTTGAAGAAATATTTACAGCTTTTTTCCCTTGGCATAAGCCCACAGAACCTTCTGCAGTATATTTGAATGTGATTCCAGTGACACAAATATAGTCAATGTATGCCTTTAAAATTGCAGGTATGCTCAAGTTCCACAACGGCTCGGCAATTACGTATTTGTCGGCCTCTGCGAACTGGTAGGCATATTTTAGAATTGGATGTTTTCTGCTTTCTTCAGTCTTCGGTCCAAAAACGGCATTTATATCGTCTGCTGTTAGCAGTCTTATGCCTTCCTTATACAAATCCAAAGTTATTATTTCGTCTTCGGGATGAAATTTCCGATAATTTTCGATGAAACAATCGGAAATTCTAAATGTTCTTGATTCACCCTCTAATTTTGCATTTGCTTTAATATATAGTATTTTACTCATTTGTATTGCCCTCCATTAAGTATTTTTTCAGTTACATTTTTTGAATTAGTATAGTCCGAAAACTTGAGATTATCCTATACTTTATTATTGTAAACAGATTCACTCAATTTTACAAGGAGGAGCTTTTTAGAGCCATAGTATAGTATCCAAAAAAAGCCATAATTCCAAAACAATTGACATAATAATTTATATACGTGTCCAGAGCGGCAAAACAACTGCTCTCAAGCGATATAGTGTTTGACAGTTCTGATTAGCATGATAGTAAGCTGAGCCAGCTCACTTCCAAGTTCATTTAGATAAAATATAGGTGCGTTTTAGAAGAGATTTGAGGTGGAGTTCCTTACTTTCCCGTGGATGGGGGGTAAGAAATTTTGTAGCTAATCACATCCAAAAACCATGGCCATATCCACTGCAGAAATAATTCGTTCTTAGGTATATGTCAACCGTTTTTGAGGCAGAGCAGGCGGTTTATTTTCTCAGTGATACAATAAGAAAAGACCTCCAAACTTCATTCACGGGTTTGAAGGACTTTTCAACGATTATTTAGGCATGGAAAACTCCCTGCCTAAATCATATTTTTTAGTTGGGGCGTGTCACCTTTTATACGCGGTTCATAGCTATTTTTACCGTAAGTTCTTTTTCCGTTTGGTCCGGAGTTGCTGCGTACCCCAACGCAACACTTGCCATTGCCTTAAAACCGTCGGGAATTTCAAATGCCTTTTGCAATTCCAGGTCTGCGTTCAAAGCTAACACTGTTCCTCCTATCAGAACACTGTCAACCTTTTGGTCTGTTGCCGCTATCATCATGTTTTCAAGAACACAACCTGTATTCACATAGTCAAAGTCGGGAAGCGTTTCATCAGTTAAGGAAGAAATAAGAACTATTGTTGGCGCACCATAGAGAAGGTCGCCTTCCACAGGTATAACTTTAGAAACACTTGCTGATAGCTTTTTTAATATTTCCTTATCCTGAATAACGGTTAAATGTAACGTATCATAGTTTCCCAAATTTACAGGTGCCGCACAGCCTGCCGCCAATATGGTATTCAAAATGTCATTCGGGATTTGGTCTTGTTTATAAGACCGGGTTGACTTTCTTTTTGCGATTGCTTTCATGGTTTCCATTAAAATCACTCTCCTAATCAGCTTGATTATTCTCGATATAATTATTATACTAAGGATATTGATTGTTACAAGTACGCAGATTATTCTTATATAGTTTTATAGAGTATACTTAGAATACTGTGTGATACAGGAGGAGATGTAAATGAACCGTAGCGTTTCTTATAAAGATTTCATCAATATCATCAAAGAAGAATTTAATACATCCGGTGCTGCCTCAACGTCGCGTGACAACTGCAAGGTAACCACTGCACTTAATATATTGCAAGGAAAATGGAAAAATCATATCCTGTTCGAGATGTGTAAACATAACAGCATTCGCTTTGGTGAACTAAAAAAGGCCTTGCCGGAGATAACAAATACCATGCTCACTGCTACATTGCGCGAATTAGTAGCCTACGGCTTAGTCAATCGCATTCAGTTTAATGAAATCCCACCTCATGTTGAATATTCATTGACAGAAAAGGGGAAAGACCTGATACCTATTTATTATGAAATTTATCAATGGGCATTAAAATATAATATCTGATCTGATGGTTTTCCTCTTTTTCGGTTTTCGAAGTGGGAAAATCGAAAAAGAGGCTGCGGGGAACGAAAACTACGTATGTTAAAGGATACCTTAACATCATACGGATTAATTGGCAGATTGTCTTGAGTCTTGAGGCATTCATAAAAGTGTTATTGCGCCTATTCTCAAAGGGGAAAATCATATATAGAGTGGAAACTTTGACGACAAAAGCGTACGAGCACGTTGCCCCATAAGACAATAGCCAGAGCTGCCGGATTGGGATTTATAGGAGGTGTGCAGTGGGTATATATGATAAGGTAAGCACAGGACTACTGGGCTTTGACCAGGCAATTGACAACCTTCGATTGGGTGATAATGTCGTTTGGCAGGTAGATTCGGCATCCGACTATAAAAAAATGGTTGATCCGTACGTCACACAGGCGAAGACGGATAAAAGAAGGCTGGTTTATGTCCGTTTTGGCAGTCACGAACCGCTGATGGAAGAAAGTCCTGACATAGAGATTTATTATGTTAATGCAAATAAAGGATTTGAAAGCTTTGCAACAGAAGTCCATAACATGGTGAAAAAAGAGGGCAGGAAGACTTTTTATGTTTTTGACTGCCTGACCGATTTGTTAAAATACTGGCATTCGGATTTGATGATCGGTAACTTTTTTAAGGTTACATGTCCGTATTTATATGAGCTCGATACGGTCGCGTATTTCGCTATTATACGAAATGCTCACACATTCACCACCATTGCAGGTATCCGGGAAACAACGCAGCTGTTGCTTGATCTATATCAGGTAAACAATAAATTTTATATACACCCGCTTAAAGTGTGGCAGCGTTATTCGCCTACCATGTTTTTTCCGCATTTGATACTGGAACAGGAAGCGGTCTGCATTACGTCAAGCGCTGAGGTTGCCGAACTGTTTTCCAGTATTCATCGCGGTGTGGATCGGCTCGATTACTGGAACGTTACATTTAACAGGGCAAAAGAAGCATTTGCACTTACGCCGGAGAAGCAGGAAGCGACCAAAAGGCATTTGATGTACATGCTGATAGACGGCGGATCCAGGATGTTCGAGTTGTGTGACCGATATTTTACTTTAAAAGATGTTCTGAAGATAGCTTCCAGAGAGGTGGGTACAGGCTTTATCGGAGGGAAGAGCGTCGGTATGCTTGTTGCCAGAAAAATCCTGGAGCGGGATGGTAAAGGCCGCTTCATACCTTTCATGGAACCGCATGATTCATATTATCTTGGCGCGGATATTTTTTATACGTATATTGTACAAAACGGCTGGTGGCGACTTCGCACAAAACAGAAGACGCCGGAGGGATATTTTAAATATGCGCCTGAGCTAAAAGAAAAACTCCTGCGCGGTAAGTTCCCGAAGGATATTCAGGAACAGTTTGTTCAAATGTTGGAATATTTTGGCCAATCTCCTATTATTGTTCGTTCCAGCTCCTTGCTTGAAGATAATTTCGGCAATGCTTTTGCGGGCAAATATGAAAGTGTATTTTGCGTAAATCAGGGTACGCCAGATGAACGTTATGAAGCCTTTGAACAGGCAATTCGAACGGTTTATGCCAGCACAATGAATGAGGATGCCCTTGCCTACAGGATGAACAGGGGACTCTTTAAGCTGGATGAGCAGATGGCAATATTAGTTCAGCGTGTTTCCGGAGATCAATATGAAGAAAACTTTTTCCCCCATATTGCAGGTGTTGGAAACTCTTCTAACCTTTATGTCTGGGATAAAAGCGTAGATATGGATGCAGGTATGCTGCGTCTGGTTTTTGGGCTTGGCACAAGGGCGGTAGACAGAACGGTTGGCGATTATGCCAAAATTGTATGTCTTGACGATCCTTTGCGGATTCCCCCAATCGATTTTGAAGATCAAAAGAAATTTTCCCAGCACAGTGCCGATGTTCTTTCTGTTAAGAAAAATGCGCTTGTATGCAGAGATTTAGAAGAAATTATTGCAAATGACATTAAGGCAGACAAAGAACTGTTTGCCAGCTTGGACAACCAAGCGGCAAACAGGCTTCGCGAGCTTGGTTATACCGACAGAAGAACGCCGTATCTTTTTGATTTTAAAAAACTGCTTAAAAATACCGAATTTCCTTTGGTTATGAGAGAAATGCTGGCTCTGCTGTCAAAGGTTTATGATTATCCTGTGGATATTGAATTTACGGCAAATTTTACGAAAGACAACCGCTTTAAGATAAATCTTCTGCAATGCCGCCCTTTGCAGACGCGGGGATTGGGTAATTCGGTTGAAATACCGAAGCTCGCGGATGAAAAGGATTGCTTTTTCTCTATGAAAGGCAACTTCATGGGCGGAAATGTTCGGCTGCCTGTTGATTATGTCGTTTTTGTTCGCGCCCAGGCCTATATGGCACTTAATGAACAGGAGAAATATGCCGTTGCGAGGCAGGTTGGAATTATAAATACAAAGCTTAAAGGAAAAAATGCCATGCTGATGGGGCCGGGCAGATGGGGGACAACAACGCCGTCTCTGGGTGTGCCTGTACATTTTACGGAAATATGTAATATGTCGGTTATCTGTGAGGTGTCGTCGACGGAAGCGGGATTTATGCCCGAATTGTCCTATGGAAGCCACTTTTTTCAGGATCTTGTGGAAACGGGGGTTTTTTATGTGGCTATTTTTGACGGGCAGAAAGATGTTGTTTTTAACCCTTGCCGAATTTTAAAAAGTGAAAATTTGCTGGCGTCTGTTACACCCGAAAACACACAGTTCTCAGATGTAATCCACATTGCCAAAACAGACGGTGCGGAAATATTTTCCGATATCTTAACGCAGACGCTTTTATGCAGATGATTTTTATTTGATTTTGTACTTCAATTTGCGAAGACGGCTGAAAAAAGCGCTATTAAAAAAGGCCTAATAATTGTCAGAATATAAAACCTATTTTTTTATCAACTGATTGCGGAAAAGGCCTGTGAATGATAATAACATATAGACGGTGGGTTGAAGATGGCGATGAACGATCTGATACAATTGATTCTGAACAGCGAAGATGTGCTGATGGAAAAGGTGCTTACATATGCGAAAGAACAAAATTATGTCAAATATACATCAACGCTCAAAGAAGCATGGCGGATGTCGATATCCGGCCTCTCGGATGCGTTGGTGAAATCAATTAGGGTCAGTGATGATATTCCGGAGATGGGGCCGGACGAAGATTTCGCTG
>JBFWIW010000070.1:5771-8321 GCA_050253535.1 Oscillospiraceae bacterium | reverse complement strand
TGGGCGGGCCTTGACAAAGATCGGAGATTGCATGACCTTCAGGAAACAAACAGGAAAATGACCAATGAAAAAAACAAATACCTTACCGTGTTTGAAAGCATTTATGATCCCATTATCCTGATGGATAATAATAACAGCATAGAAAACATCAATTTCAGGGCCGCGGAGGTTTTTACAGGAGAATGGGTTTCGGGCGCAAAGTATACGGAAGTCTTGATGAGAATGCCGATCTCGATCTGCTTAAACAGGAACTGACAATATTTCTCGATATGGATCAGGACGAGGTTATACAGGAAAAAACGATTGAGACAAAAGAGGGCGTCAGGACATATTCGATAAAATTCAAAAAGATGATGGATGTCAGCGAAAAAAACGGTGGAACCGTCATCATATTTAACGACATTACTGAACGGCTGAAAATCGAAAATGAATTGAAACAACAGTACGAAATGCTCGAACGTTACGCGGAACCCGATCCGATGACAGGGGTGCTGAACCGCAGAATGGGAATCGTAAAGCTTGAGAAGGAGCTCGTCCGGTCAGGCACAGGAAGCAGCCCCATGTCGGTGGGCTTTATCGATATCGACGGACTGAAGGAAGTTAACGATACTTACGGGCACATGGAAGGGGACCTGCTGATTATATCCACAGCCTTAGCGGCCGAGGCAGTGATCAGGGAAGGCGATATGATCAGCCGTATGGGGGGAGACGAGTTTTTAATTGTATTCCCGGACTGCACTGAAGAGGTTGCGGAAAAGATTGTCCGTAGTATAATAGACGAAATAAATGAAAGCGATGAAATGAGCGGAAAACCGTATAAGCATTCTTTCAGTTACGGTATCGTTACTTTGCCCATGGGCGCGCAGAGCAACGCCAATGATGTCATTCTTGCGGCGGATCAGAAGATGTGTCTGAACAAGATGAGCAAGAAAAGTGTCTCCTGCGGACAGCGTGATGCCGGCGCGGCGGCACTGGCGCCCGGAGACCGGGAATGAAAGCCGGTACCGGGGGATAAGATAGTGATGTTTGGCCTTAGGGTGCGTTCACCGCGGTATTTCTGAGCAAGTCAGTATCCGGTTTTTAAATTTAGACGGCGCTCTGAACAGACCGGCCGGGGTGAGGATAATCGATATGAATAAAGTGACATCCTCTTTTGCCGGGAGGATGTCACTTTATTCATAGGAAGGTAACTGATTATAATATACCGTGAAAGCCATTTGGCGGGGCAATTATAAGCGTTAAAAAAGGCGGTATTAGCAATATCCTGCCCGAGCTGAGCAGACGGATTAAAATAATGGGAAGAGTCTTCCAAATAAACTTCTGTTATGTTATAGTAAAAACGAAGAAGTATGGAATTATACCGTTGCCTTCCGATAATTACTTAATAATATCAAGACAATATCATATAGAAAACAGGTTCACAAAATTTTATTAAAAAAAGTTGCCAAGTCGAATAGGACTTGAGAGGGGTGGAGATGTGAGAAATAACAAGGGCTTTACTCTGGTTGAAATGCTGATAGTTGTCGCAATTATCGGTATTCTCACAGCTGTGGGGATACCGTCTTTAACCGGGCAATTAGACCGCGCCAAAGCGGTCGCATGCGAGGCGAACCGCGTGATATTCATGCGCTCGTATAAAATGAACATGGTATTTGAGACGGGTGATTATACGCTTGAGCAGGCAATAAACGGCGAATATCCCGTAATGACTCAGGATCTTGCCGGTCTTACATGTCCGTCCGGCGGCACATTTTCGGTGGTGGACGGGCAGCTCGTCTGTTCCGTGCACGGCGCGATCGGCAGCGGCGAAACCGGCGGCTCTGGCGGCGGTACGGGCGGCGACACGGATACGCTGGTTGCGGGAGATGTGATTTTCGGGAATATCACCCTTGGCAGCTGGGAGGATCTGTGTTCAGCCGCCGCGTCTTCTGGCTCGGGCGGAGTAAGTGTCAATAAGGGAAAGGTCTACGTCTATAACGGGGAGACCTATGTTGCGGGAAACGACAACTGGCTGAGCACAAGCGCCGGAGTGACCTTCAGCACCAATCCGGGAGGGGTCGGTTTTATGCAGCATTTCGATTCGACCGCCGCGACATTAAATATGATGAATCACAATAGTGACGACTCGTGGACGCCACCGCTCACTAACGGTGTGGTATTTTATGAAAACGACATGTCTTTTGTCTTTCTTGGTTCTGATAATGCTTATGATGCGCTCCCCACGACCGGAGGCAACTGGGTACAGCTTGTACCATAAGTAACAGGAGCCGGATATTAAGCCGGAGATGGAATTCTGATGAAAAGAAAAACTTTTGTAACCACCATGCCGGACAAAACGGGTGCTTTTCTGGTAGCGGCTAAAATCATTTATAAATATAACGGCAATATCGTGCGCGTGAGCTATAACAAGGCGGTGGACCTGAAGACCCTCTTCATTGACGCCGTCGCTGAAGAGGAATCCCTTTTAAAAATCAGCGACGAGCTCGACGGAATAGGCTACCTGGAAGAAAAGATCCCGGAAATCAGCGTGATCACGGTGGAGATCATCAT
>JBFWIW010000070.1:0-5671 GCA_050253535.1 Oscillospiraceae bacterium | reverse complement strand
GGCTATGCGCTTTATAAGGATGAAACGCTGAAAATATTCCGTGAGCTGATACCGGACTGGGATGATCGCGCCAAAATGATTTATGTGACGCATGCGGACGTTGACCACTGCGGCCTTTTGTCTGAGATCGGCGACGCGGTATTATTTCTTAATGAAAAGAGCTGCGAGAGTCTGAAACGGCAAAAAGACGGCATTTTGGATTACAGAGAGACGGAAGAATTCGGTTTCGGGTACAGCAGGCTCTCCCGCATTATTTCGAATTATAATCCTCCGTCTCTTGAAAACGCGGTGATCTTCGACAGAGACACGCCGAAAGAGCATGATAAATTGTTGAAAATAGGCGAGCTCTCGATTGAGGATATCACTTTTGACATTCTGGAGGGCAGCGGCGGACATCTGGGCGGCGAGATGATCTACGCCTCGGAAGAGGCCGGAATCGTTTTCACCGGGGACAACCTTGTCAACATTGACGACTTTTCCGAGGACGTAAAATATTTCAATTCAATAGCGCCCTATCTGGTGAAAAGCGTTAATGTGGACTCGCAGAAGGCGACCCGGACGAGGAAAGAAATTATCAGCCTCATAAACAGGATGCAGAAAGAGAGCGGGAGGCGCTGCATCGTCTGCGGCGGACATGGCCCGGTTTCGGTTTTAATAAACGACAGACTCGAAGCGCTGCGAACTGCCGGAGGGCAAATTATGCCGACAGAGTGAAAGGCACATAATTGTAAACATAATTGGCGTTCGTGTGCTTCACTTCGCCTATCTATATTCAAAGCGTGTTTTGAACGCGGCGCTTTCGGAAGTTTAATACCGGAGGAAAGGTGACTTTATGTTTTACAGGATCGAAAACGGCCTGCGGGAACTGCCCGCGGGAAAAGAAGAGTGTGGAGACGCGTTGTGCATAAGCATCATGGACCTTACCGAGCTTGAGGGGTGCTATAGCAAATTAGGGTTCTCTGAAGCCAATGTTGAGCTGTGCCGTTCCTTCGAAAGGCACAGGAAAAACAGCCTTGCTGTTTATGACAATTACAGTTTCTGCGTGCTTGACGCGATGAAGAAGGGGGACGAACCCATTTGGGGCAGACGCGCCGCGTTTTTTATTAAACGGAACCTCTTTCTCATAGTCGCTCTTGACCCCGATAGCCAGGAGAGCAGAAAAGAACTTATCGCCGGCCCTGAAAAAGTGTCGGCAAGCTCCGACGTTACGCTTGAGCGTCTCGTTTTTTCGTTTTTGAACAGACTGGTACTTTCGGGCAACAACGCCATCGAAACACTCGAGAGGCTGATAGATGCAATGGACAAGCAGGTACTGGAGGGCAAGACGGACGGCTTCAACGAGAGGTTTTCCGCCCTGCGCCGGAAGCTGCTTCACCTGCACAGCTATTATGAGCAGCTTTATACGCTTGGTCAGGATCTGCTTGCCGACGAGAACGATTTATTTGGGGACGTTTCGCTTCGCTATTTCAAGCTGTTCACCGACCGCGTTTCGCGCATAGCGGACAACGTCCGCATGCTTCGTGATACGGCTGCTCAAGTCAGGGAATCCTATCAGGCGCAGATGGATATCCGACTCAATCAAGTGATGAAGTTATTCACTGTAGTGACGACGATTTTTCTCCCATTGACGCTCGTTACCGGCTGGTACGGCATGAACTTCGAGCACATGCCGGAACTCAGATGGGCATTTGCATATCCAATGGTTCTGCTCCTGTGTATAGCCATTGTTATCGTCGGTCTTTGGTGGTGCAAGCGTAAGAAAATACTGTAAACATATAAGCGTTGGACCTTGTTTGTAAAATCCAAACGCACTGCATTTATATTATGTTTGCACTAGGGACGCCAAAAGAGGCGTTTACCTGGAAAAATTATGTGGATAAATATTTTGCCACCCGCTGTTTTGGCGCCTTAGCGGCTGCTTTGCAACGGGGTACGGTATTTTTTCGACAAAATCGGATTGCCCTGTAATTTAGCCTATGGGATAATCATTAAAACAACTGCCGTGGAAAGGAGCCGGAAACGAATGACCGATCTTTCAGAATATGACCAGCGCGAGTTACACCACCTGCGGATGCTCGCAAAACAGTATCCCACCGCGCAGGCGGCGATTACCGAGATTATTAACCTTCAGGCCATTCTCCATCTGCCGAAGGGGACGGAGCACTTTATGTCCGATCTTCACGGTGAACATGAGGCGTTCATTCATATTCGAAACAGCGCATCCGGCGCCGTTCGTAAAAAGGTGGACGCGCTTTTCGAAAACACACTGGCCAGGGAGGAGCGCGCCCAGCTCGCGACGCTGATATATTATCCCAAGGAGAAGCTGGATGAGATACGCGACAGTATCGAGGATATAAACGAGTGGTACAGGCTGACGCTTTATCGTCTCTTCGACATATGTCGCTTCGCCTCATCCAAATATACGCGCTCAAAGGTAAGAAAGGCCCTGCCGCCGGGGTATGCCTATATTATCGACGAACTGCTCAATACGAATTATGAAGTCAACAACAAGCGTGATTATTACGACAATATAATAGCTACTATAATAGAGATAGACTGTGCGGAGGACTTTATAAAGGAGCTGTGCCTGCTTATAAAGCGCATGGTCGTCGACAGGCTCCACATCGTGGGTGATATCTTTGACCGAGGGCCGCGCGCCGATATCGTTATGGATCTTCTCATGGAGCACCACTCGGTCGACATCCAGTGGGGAAACCACGACGCATTGTGGATGGGCGCCGCCGCCGGAAGCCGGACGTGCATCGCGACAGTTTTGAGCAATTCAATAACCTACAACAACCTGGAGGTTATCGAGACGGGCTACGGAATCAGTCTCCGCCCGCTCGCTCTTTTCGCGAACGAGACTTACGCCGCCTGCAAAACAGACTGCTTCAAGACAAAAAACACCTACGACGCGCATTCCTATCGGGCGAACGACACCGTGATGGGCGCGCGCATGCATAAAGCCATAGCCGTCATAATGTTCAAACTGGAGGGGCAGACCATAAAGCGCAATCCCTGCTTCCGAATGGACGACCGCCTGCTCCTTGAAAAAATAGATTATGAAAAGGGGAACATAAAGCTGGGGGACAAGAAGTATCCCCTGCGTGACACTGATTTCCCGACCATAGACCCAAATGACCCTTTCACCCTCTCTCCGGGTGAGGTGGAGGTCATGTCTCATCTCAAATCCGCCTTTATGAACAGCGAGAAGCTCCAGCGCCATGTGCGGTTTCTGTACGCTAAGGGCGGCCTATACAAGTGTTACAACGGGAACCTTTTGTTCCACGGCAGTATCCCAATGGAAAAAGACGGGAGCTTCATGTCATTCACGCTGGCCGGCAAAACCGTCTCAGGAAAGGCCTTCCTTGACCACGCGGAGGCCATAGCGCGCCAGGGTTACTTCTCCAGAGAGGGGACGCATGACAGGCAGCGTGGCAAGGACTTTCTGTGGTTCTTATGGTGCGGGCGCAACTCGCCGCTTTTCGGGCGCGACCATATCACAACATTGGAGCGCCGCCTCATAAAGGACGAGTCCAGCTGGGCGGAGCCTAAAAACCCGTATTACAGTTACTCGGGCGATGCGGACGTCTGCGTGAGGATTCTCAGGGAGTTCGGGCTTGAGGGCTCACACTGCCATATCATAAACGGACATATCCCGGTAAAGACGAAAGATGGTGAAAATCCCATAAAGGCGGGCGGCCGCCTAATCGTCATAGACGGGGGATTCTGCCGTGCCTATCAGCCGACGACGGGGATAGCCGGCTATACGCTCATCTACGACTCCTGGGGGATTTCGCTCGCAGCACATGAGCCCTTTGTCGGTCTGAAGGACGCAATTGCGACCAACAAGGACATAGTCTCGACGGGGGTCGTTTTCGACAGAATGGAGTCACGTATAAGGATAGAGGAAACAGAGTTCGGATGTGACATAATGGAAAACGTGGAAGATTTAAAGAGCCTCCTCCGGGCTTATCGCGCCGGTTTTATAAAGGAAGACATGAGAAGGGTGTAAGTTTTATATTAAAAATGCGGTCAGACAAAAGTCTGACCGCATTTTTAACTATTTACTGTTCGGAAAAACTGTCTTTGCCGGCACCGCAGACCGGGCATACCCAATCTTCGGGGACGTCCTCCCACTTTGTGCCCGGCGCAACACCGTTGTCCGGGTCGCCTGCGGCCTCGTCATAAACATAACCGCAGAGATCGCATACATAATTCTTCATATTTTTCTCCTTTCTATTGTTAAAAACTGATATTCAGCACGTCTTCGGCATGGTTTCAATTATTGACGCACATAAGGCATTCAATTCCGCAAGCTGGCATTCCTTCAATGCGGAGCGGATGGTTATGTTGTCGTCCAAAAGGGTGATATTCTTCATTCCGGCAAGAATTTCGCTGATGCCGGTACGCGCCGTCGGCGCCCAGGAGCCGTTCTGGATGACGGCAACGGTTCTGCTTTGCAGGCTGTGCGCCTTGAGGTCCAAAAGCGCCGTCTCCATATTGCAGAATATGCCGCCGTTATACGTCGTCGAAACTATAACGATATGGCTGCGCTTAAACGCCTCTGACACGATAACCGACGGGTGCGTATTGGATACGTCATATACAGTGATGTCTTTTACGCCGTTTTCCGCAAGCTTAACCGCCAGTATGTCGGCGACGTTCTCGGTATGGCCATAAACGGAGGCGTATATGATCATTACGGAATTTTCCTCCGGCGTCCATGTGCTCCAGCGCTGATATTTTTCTATATACCAGCCGATGTTTTCACGCCAGACAGGGCCGTGCAGCGGGCAGATATACGCAATATCCAGCGCTGCCGCTTTTTTAAGGAGCGCTTGGACCTGCGCACCGTATTTGCCGACGATATTGGTATAATAGCGCCGCGAGTCATCAAGCCAGTCACGCTCAAAATTGACCTCGTCTGCGAAGAGATTGCCATTAATCGCGCCGAAGGTGCCAAACGCGTCGGCCGAGTAGAGGACTTTGTCGGCGGTGTCATAAGTCACCATGACCTCCGGCCAGTGGACCATCGGTGCCATAATGAAGGTAAAGGTGTGGCGGCCCGTTGTGAGAGTATCGCCCTCTTTGACTAAAACAGCGCGCGAGTCGATGTCAAAATCAAAGAACTGCTTAATCATGCCGATCGTTTTCTGATTGCAGACAACTTTTACACCGGGGTAACGGCGCACAAGGTCGTCCAGCGTTGCGCAGTGGTCGGGTTCCATGTGGTTAACGACCACATAGTCAAGCGGCCTTCCGTCGAGGACATGCGCTATATTTTCAAAAAATACCCCTGAGACGGCGCGGTCCACGGTGTCCAGCAGGACGGTTTTTTCGTCCATGACAAGAAAAGAATTATATGAAATCCCTCTGGGGATGGGAAATACATTCTCAAAAAGAGCCAGCCTGCGGTCGCTTCCGCCGACCCAGTACATATCGTTTGTCACTTTTCTGACACAGTACATTGTTTTGCCTCCATTTTCGTATACAACTGCGTATGATTAAATATTACCACAGCGGCCCTCGCATAGCAATAATTTATTGCGTCTTGTCTGACACTTCAAGGACATGATAGAATATATACGAAAAAATATTAAATTAAAGTGAGGGAGTCACAGATGGCCTTTAATTACCTTATTCTTCTCCGGCTTATTGCCGCTTTTGT
>JBFWIW010000069.1:2833-14321 GCA_050253535.1 Oscillospiraceae bacterium | reverse complement strand
GCGTCCTCTCGTGTGACTATTTCCCAAGAACGTTAAATGCAGTCAGCCTCATACCGCCGTCTATCGGTATATCGTCTCCTGAAATATAGGCCGAGTCATCCGACAGCAGCCAGCAAATCAGTTTTGCTATATCCGCGCAGGTGCCTATTCTGCCCAGGGGTACGATGGATTCCCGCTCTTCAAGAATCCCGGGCTGCTCGAACCTTAATTTGTTCATATCCGTTCTCACCTGTCCGGGGCTTATCGAATTGCATCGTATCTGGTATTTACCCCACTCGAGGGCGACAAGCTTCGTCAATTGAAGCACCGCAGCCTTTGTGGAAGAATATGCGCCCGTAAACGGAACGGGAAGCTGGGCTGAGGTAGAGCCGGTATTGACGATAGAGCCGCCACGCGCGAACATTTCGCGCCCGAAGACCTGGATGACAAACATCGTTCCAAGAACGTTTACCTCTACCGTCCTCCTTAAATACTCTTCCTGGTAATCCTCAAAAGGCACACGGCCGCCAAACATCCATCCCGCATTGTTTACAATGCCGTCAATCCTGCCGAACGCTTCAAGTACCTTGTCCTTTGCTGCAATAACATGCTCTTTCTTTGAAATATCGCACTGTACGGGCAGTAGACCATCAATTCCGCCGGTCCAGGCCGTCATTGAATCATAGTCCAGGTCAAGAATCGCAACCTTCGCCCCCTCTTTCAGACACGTCAGCGCAATCTCTTTGCCCATTCCCCTGTTTCCGCCGGTAACAATGATTACTTTGGATTCCAGCAACATTTTCACCCCTCCTCAATTATATTGTCATTACTGCCTTAAAGGCTTCTCTGCTCAGCGTCATATCCATCGCCTGCTTAAATTGCTCCATCGGCATGACATGGCTGTAAAAGTCCTTCGGGTTAAGACGATTCCGGCTGATAAGGTCTAAAACCTCTTCATGTACTTCGAGATGGTGAATGGGATGGAACAGCTTGTGCAGCATAACGCCGTTTGCAAACTCATGGAAATCAATCATGCGGCGGTCCTTGCGCAGGCCGGCATAAACGCCGACCTTTCCGCCGGCCTTCAGATGGTTGGATGCGTTGATGATAATTTCCGCGCTGCCGGCCGCGTCGATAACGAAATCGAGACTGCCCGGTTCGATATCATCATACGGATCCACAAAGTTTGTATTATATACCGCGTCGGCCCCGCCTTTTTCCTTTGCGTGGGCAAGCCTGGAGTCCTGGTGTCCCGCGACGCCTACCCAGGCCGCGCCAACGTATTTCGAAAAGAACGCAAGTCCAAATCCGCTCGGGCCGTCTCCGAATACCAGAACCCTTGAACCTTTGCCTATGCCGAAGTTTCTGACCCCGCTCAGCTGCTCGCGTATCGGGGAGAGCACCGCGGCATCCGTAAACTCAATGGCAGAAGGAAACTTCCTCGGCCAGGAGGAAAACGGATTGTCGATCGGTATCCCGTCCTTCTCCATCTCTTTCAGGTCCCTGACAATGCAGTATTCCGAAAAATGCGCGTTCCCCACCACGGCAAAACCGCACCCGGGGTCCAGACGTCCTTCGGGATATACAATCCGGTCGCCTGCGGAAAAGTTTTTGACTTTCTTCCCCACTTCAACGATTTCTCCGGCCCCCTCGTGCCCTTGTATGTGCGGAAAAGGATAATTCCTGTCGATATGGGTATTTGTCAGCTGTGCCGTATCCGTATAATTGCAATACGCACACGCCCTCATTCGAACCAGACATTCATAATCGTTTATCTCCGGCTTGGGTACGTCAACTAATTTGATCTCTCCGGGTGACATAACACCTATGGCTTTCATATCTCCATCTCCTTTCTCTTAGTCGGGTTATCCGCCGATCTGCGTTTTAAGTCCGTATGATGTAAAAATGTCGGAGATTTTCTTTACCGCTGCCTCTTCTGAAGGTTTTACCTGTTTAAGCTGATACTCTCGGTCCAACATCTCATATTTTTTGACTCCCAACAGTTCATAAGGGTGCAGATGAACGGCTGACGGATGAATTTTCTGTTCGATAAAACCGGCAATATCATTCATTTCTTTTTCGTCATCATTATAGCCCGGTATCACCGGCACACAAATGATAAGCGGTATGCCGGTCCGGGATGTTTTAACCGCGTTTTCGAGTATCAGCGTGTTATCTGCGCCTGTATAGCGCTTATGCCTCTCTTTATCCAAAACCTTAATATCAAAAAAAACCAAATCCGTGTATTCCAATATCTGCCGCAGATCATCCCATTTTGCGTATCCGCAGGTTTCAATAGCGGTATGTATATGCTCTCTTTTCGACTTTTTCAGGATGCCGCACGCAAAATCTTTTTGGAAAGCGACTTCTCCCCCGGATAACGTCACCCCTCCGTGTTCCCCGTAAAAAGCCCTGTCCTTCAAGACCTCGTCCACCACTTCATCGCTGCTCATCCTGCGGCCCAACACCTGCATGGCAAAGGCGGGGCACGCTTCAACACAAGCCCCGCAGTTATTGCAAAGTCGTTTATTGAGACGGTTTCCCTCTTTGCTTATTGCCTTCTGTTCGCACACTTCAAAACAGCGGCCGCACCCTATACATTTTTCCGGATAATGAATCACCTCGCATCCCGTAAGATGCGACTCGGGATTAAAGCACCAGGCACAGCGAATTGGACAGCCCTTCAGAAAAACCGTGGTTCTTATACCGGGGCCATCATGAAGAGAATGCCTCTGAATCTTAAAAACAATGCCACTGTCGATCATAACTTCACCTTAAATCTAATCGAGATGATGTACAGTCCTCGCGATTATCTCATCCTGGCAGGAATCGCCCAGCTCGGTGAAAAACGCGGCATACCCGGCTACCTTAACCATGAGATCCGCATATTTCTCCGGGTCCTTTTTCGCGGCGCGGAGCGTATCGGCATTTACAATATTAAAACCGATATTGGACCCTCCCAACGAAAAATACCCATCTGTCAGATCAATAAACTTATCCAGCCTGTCATCGTCTTTTAAATCCGCCGGAGACAGATGCCTGTTAAGAACCGTGCCGTTGGATGCCCTGAATTGGGGTATTTTTGCCACAGATTTCAGCGACGCTGTCAGTCCGCTGCGATCCCTGCCCGAATTTGGCGCAAGCGAATCGGACAGCGGCTCGCCCGCTTTACGGCCGTCAAGCGTTGCCGCGGTACTGAGTCCCAGGTTGAAATTCGCTGTTACCGACCAGAACCCGACCCTGAATTTGCCGTCTCTCGTGTTTCTATACTTTGCAAATTCGCCGCAGAAATATTCGGTTATATCCCGCGCTATGTCATCCACTTCATCAATGTCGTTTCCATAACAGAGCGGCCAGTTTCTGATGCGGAGCAAAAGGGACTCATATCCATCAAAGTCATGGTCCAGGGCATTCACGATATCTCTGAGCGAGATGTTCTTATCTTCAAAAACCATCTTTTTTATGATCATCATCGAATCGGTAATGTTGGCGATCCCCACCATCAGAGGGCTTGTGAAATTATAACGCGCGCCGCCTTCCACAACATCTTTCCCATTCTCCATGCAGTCTCCGGTCAAAATGGAAACCGAGGTCTGCGGCATAACGCGCTTATGTACATCATCTATCAGGTTGCTCCAGATAACATGCAGCCGGATCATATCGGCCATGTGCCGTTTATAGATACCCATAAGCTCGTCAAACGAGACGATGTCTTCAACCCGCTTACTTTTAAAGCTCACCTGTTTTCCGGTCATGGCGCATCTGCCTTCGTGCAGCGTGAGCTCCAATATCTTCGGAAGATTGAACCAACCGCCCGGCGCACGAATCCAAGAGTTCGCCGTCGAATTCTCCACGCAGCCTGTCGGCGTATAGTTTCGCGCCTCTTCCAGAGGCAAACCGTCCTTCACGAGCGCCTCTATGATGATTTCATCGTTGAATATCTGCGGCAGCCCCAGTCCGAGCCGGATAACCTCCGCAGTCCGTTTTTTGAATTCGCGGGGGGTGTTTTTATGGAACCGGACGCTGAAATCGGGCTGGTACAGCATAACCGTCTCATGCGCCTCAAGGCACATGCGGCTGATTTCATTGACAGCGTCGTTTCCGCCCCTGTCAACTCCCCCGATTGTCAGATGCTGCCCGAACGGATGTCCGCCGTGAAAGTAAATTGACTCGGCGTCGTCGACATGCATCAGATCGTTTGTTTTGCACCAGAAACAGTTGATAAGTTCCTGCGCCTGCTCTTTTGTCAGTTTCCCTTCCGCGATATCCTTTTGATAATACGGGTAAATATACTGGTCAAACCGGCCGAAGCTCATAGAATAGGCATTTGTCTCGATCGTATTGACGATATGCGCCATGTACACGGACTGCACGGCCTCATAGAACGAACCGGCCGGGTCCGCCGGGACCTTCTCGCAGATTTCCGCAAGTCTGAGCAGCTCGCTTTTACGCGAATCATCCGTCTCATTCTGCGCAAGCTCTCTCAGCATTGCCGTATAGCGCTTTGCAAAGCGCATCACCGCATCGCACACAATTACCGCGGCCTGCAGAAAATCTCTTTTTTCCAGCTGCTTAGGATCGGTAAAATCCAATGTGCCGAGCTGCTCTTCCGCTTCCCTTTTGAGCCCGTTATATCCCACGCGCAGCAGCTTTTCGTAATCCAGTACGCAGTGGCCGATCGCGTTCTTTTCCAGCGACACGGAAAATACAAGCGTCGTGCGCGCTTTCAGCACATCGTCCGGGAACTCGGCGTAACACTTTTCAAGCAGCGTATTTCCATGCCAAAGCGCGGCAATTTCCGTTAGCTCTTCCCTTACGCCTTTCGGAATTTTCAGCGGATTGATTTTCCGGCGCTCGATCTCCGCCATCTGCTCTTCTGTCATCCATACGACGGAGTTTTCCGGGTAAACCGGCGGGCACCGCACAGCTGTCCCCTGGTTTCCGGCCAACAGGTCGCCTTCACTTATGTAAATGGTCATCTGGTCAAGAATATCGCCGAGCGTTTTAGCTCTCTTGATCAGAATCGGATATTGGGCATATTTTTCGTAAGCCCTTGTCACAATCCATGCGCGCTGCGTACTTACCGTCGGTACGCTTGACAGGATTTGATTCCGCAGTTTATTAATTCGGTCGCTTCGTTTATTCATGATTCACCTCTGAAACGGTCTATGTTATTGTTTTAAACCTTGTATTTTTCTTTCAGCGTCAAAAGTATGTCTTCTCCGGCCTCCGGCCGGATCTTTTTATCGGCCATTTTTATAAAGCGTTTAAATGATTCCCTGTCGCCGCCGACAGTGACTTTCAGCTCTTTGCCTTTAATCAGAACCAACCGGTTATTCCGGGTCAACTCAATCCCGTCGATTTCATTCCAGTCAACTTCTTCATGGCTGCCGAAAAGCGAAACGCAGATAACCCCCTTCTCGGTGACGATAACGGTTTTCACAAACGCGTACATGATCAGGCAGCACCCAAGAGCAACGGAAATAAACAGGAAGAGATACGCGTTTCTCAGGCCTTCACCCGTCGCAACAATCTGCTCCGGCTTTGTAATCAGAAAATACTGCAGGAAACCGGCTTCGATGAGGATCATGAGCCCAAACAGCGCGGTCATCGGCGTCTCTTTGATCCGAAACAATTCGTCTTTTCCCGGTCCGGTTCGTCTGGTTACCACAAAAACAAAGGTCCCCAAGAGGGCCAGTATATATACCGCCATCGATATGATATCCATAACCATCACCCCTTTGCAGTATTTTTTATGATGCTGTCGTACAGACTTTTCCCCATTCTTTTGTTACGTACATACAGCATGAGCACATCCAATATAAAAGGACAATACGATAAATTCAGCAGGCGTTTTGCAAACGCCATGGCCCCGATTTCGGAAACGCTGACTACTTTTGAAGTTTTTCTGTAAGTGCCAAGCTTCCACAATTGAAGTAATTTTTGATTAGTATACAGGTCATCTTGGGTACATTCAATAAAATGATATAATTCGTGCGCAATCGCCACATCCGTTACGTCGCCGAAAAGCGCCCGCATGCCGATTTCCCCGAGAAGATTGTTTGCTTTGTCCGCCGCGCCGCGGGATACCGATATCCGGTCCGGCTCCGTAAAAAAAGCAAACGTGACCTCGTCCGCGCCGCTTTCTATAAAATCAAGCGTAATTCCCAGTTTTTCAACATATGCCGCAGGGCTTTTCTCCCCGTGCAGGCACAGAAATTCCTCCGCGACCGAAGTACCGCACTGGCGGGCATTTTGCGAAAATCCGGTTTTCTGTTCATCTGATATTTTTCCGATCAGCGGCTCGTGGCGGAAGGCGTAATCATCCCAAACGCTTTCATCCAGCAAGAGCAGGTCCCGCAGCATTTCTTCAATCATATTTCAGCTTTCGCACCCACGATAATAATTTCATCGTCCGGCTCCGTATCGACAAATTCCGTACTCATCACTATATTCAGCTGTTCAAGACTGCTCGTTCCCGCGTAATCCAGCACTTTTCCCCCTATGCAGAGGAAGATATCCGGGCTGTGCTGCATTTCATATTTATAGGTCAGCATTCTGCGCCATAGCTTTTCGGTAAGTTCTTCCCATTCGGATACCTTGCAGAGCAAGGCGTCCGCGTCGGCACTCTGAATTTTTATAAAGCCCTTTTTGTCAATGAGTCTCAGGTTTTGCTTATCACCTTTTTTACCGCCGAAGATATAGAAAATATCGTTTTTTACGATCAGCTTTGTCTCTTCCGGCGATATCTTCATGGACTTTGCGGCGATATCGCGCGCCTCTTCGTATGTACATTCCCTGAGGAGATCCGTTGTTTTGACCTCGGTTGAACCCAGTGCGATTGCCGTTACTCTCGATGTCTGTGAATCTATCTCTATCTGGACTTCTACACTGTCGGGCACCGCGCCGCTTTTTATCGCCATGTTCTTCGCTTCTTTTTTAATAGAAGCTATATCCTGCTTAGTCGGATTTGGAATCACCCGCTCCACAACGTCGCGGACCATAGCGAGCGCAACGCCGATTGAAGAGATCACTTCGGCATATTGGGGTATGTCATAATTAAGACGCATCTTCTTCGCCGTATACGGCAGCAGCGCAGCGGCGCCTCCGCCGACGCCCACCAGCGATATCTGGTCGGTGTCAATTTTATATTTTTCCGCAAGTTCCATGATTACCGGTTCGATCTTCAGATATGCTTTTTCAAGGATCTGTTCCGCACACGCCTCAACGGAGACGCCGAGATAATCGGCGAGCGGCTTCATCGCCTTTCTTGCGGATTCCCTGCTGCCGTACGAATAATCCTCGGGACTCACCAGCCCGAGCACATTGGCGGCGCAGCTGTTTGTCAGCGTAATCCGTTTACCGTTATCTAACCGGATGCACACATAATCCGACGGGTCTTCCTTTTTGGGAGAGAAAAATTCCAGCTTCGGATTCACGATTTCTTCTTCCGGCGTATAGACGGCGTACGGCATCCCGCCTATATGGGCGCTTCTCGGTCCCACGTCAGCGAGTTTATGGTCGCTTGCCCGCACCATGCTGCCTCCGGCGACACCCAGGACGCGGACGTCAAGCGAATTGATATATGTTTTGTGTTCTCCGACGACAGAGAAGTCCACTGCGGGCCGTCCGTTCTTGATCACGCCGATATTGGTGCTGGTTCCGCCCACCTCAAAATAGATGCCGTTTGACGCGCGCAAATACATAAGCGCGCCAACCACGCTGGCGGCGGGTCCAGAGAGCATCGTGAGCACCGGGCGTTTTTTCATTTCTTCTATATTCATTACGCCGCCGTCGCCGCGCATGATCATAAGCGGGACTTTTATTCCCGCGTGCCTTACGCTCCGCTCCGTACTGTCCGCAGTATTATACATCTTCGGAAGGATGCTCGCATTTATTGCGGCTGTCCTTGTTCGTCTTGTCAGCCCGTACAGCTTGCTGATATCAGCCGCAACGCTGACGGGAAGATCGTGTTTTTCCGCAACGGTTCGCACCATTTCTTCTTCCCTGATGCTGTCCACGCCGAACGCCTTGGAGGCCACAATAACCTGCGCGCCTTTGCTCAGCAGAAAATCAATCTGATTCCGGATACTCTCATTGTTCACATCCTTGACCTTAATAAATGTGTGAAACGTTGGAATTTTTCTTCCCGTACCCAGTTCAATATCCGGAATATTTGTCTGCTTTTTTGCCAGAATACCTTCTAAACCGCCCGAAGCCATTCCGATGATTCCGACCTTTGCCACGTCGCCTTCCAGCATTGCGTTGGTGGCCTGGGTTGTGCTGTGTGCGATAAATATGACATCGTCGGGCGATATATCATTTTTAGTCAGGCAGTTTTCAAAGCATTCTATAACCCCCGCGGCTACGCCCATCTTATGATCATGCGTCGTCATCACAACTGACTCCCCTATGATCTCATGGGTTTTATTATCGATTGCAACCGCTTTCGTATGCGTTCCGCCCACGTCAATACCGACTCGAATTTCTCTCTTTGACATTAAAAACCTCCAGAAAATATACCTGTAAGGTGGGGAAAGAATTTAAAAGCTTTCCCCACCCCTAGTTTTTTTAGGCAACGAAGATAAAGTATGCAATTATGTTAAGCAAAAAAGCAGTAATCAGCGCATAGGGCAGGCATTGTTTCAAATATTCCTTTACCGTGACCTTTGTATAACTGATGCCCCACAGGCACCATGACTGCGTCGGGCACATGGAGCCGTTGATCGTCGTCGTCGGAATCAAAAACAGCGGGAACAGAACGCTTGAAGGATATATACCGGTTCCCTGCATCATGCCAAGCGTAGCAGCGCCTGCGCCCCATACGGTTAAGGGGCCGCGAAACAGTGCCAATGCGGCAAGCACGCCGAAAATCACAAACAGCAGGAATAGATTTGTCGGCATAATCGGCGAAAGAATCGGAGCCAGCAGGGACGAGCAGACCTTTGAAGCTCTTTGATACATCTGCAGCATCATGAGAAAGCCCAACACCAGTCCGATGCTGGATACGCCGTCCTGGAATGTCTTTTGCACCAGTCTGCCGACATTATTCCAGCTTTTAATATTCCCTGTAAAGATTAATGCCCAGATTACCGCGACAAGTATTGAAGTAATCGCCTGGAAACCGGCAAAAGCAGAGAGCAGAGGCGGAATGAGCGGAGTTAAGCAGGCAAGGGTGTTGACATTTTTGGTCTCAATATTTTCTCCGTCAAGTTTTGCCGCCCATGCATGTCTGACCTTCGTTTTATGTAGTGTAATTACAGTCATTATACCAATAATTACAAGCTGAAGCACCACTGCAATAATAGCAAAAGTCAGATAAGTTGAATCATAGTTAATATCAGGCATTAATGTGGTGAACAGCGAAAACCACGCTCTGTTAATGTAAAGAGCGGAACCTACAGCCATCAGGTAAGACGCCGTTGCCAAAGGTTTTGGAATTCCAAGAGATATTAATATGGGAAATACAATTGATCCGATCGCCACAACCGCGCCTGCGCCATAAGCGGAACAGAAAATGATGCAGACAACGATGCTCAAAAGAATACTCGTAAGCGCGGGACGGTCACCGCCAAGTTCAACCGCTTTTCTGATTATCGTTCTTGCAATACCCGTCTGGACCATTATTTCTCCAAACCAGCTGCCGAAAATAATTACCGCAGCGCTTGCGCCGTAGAGTTCAGGCCCCTTTTCGAATATACCGTTATTGATATCAATGACATCAGCTGATGTTGTGCTCCACACCGTTACCCCGGCAATTGCGGCAAGCCCGGCCCATAAAACGGCCATAATGAAGAACCCAATCATCAGGTTCCCGCCTTTTGCGGCGTAAATAGCAAAAGCAATAAAAGTGATAATTAATATGATCCCTATAACTGTTGACATTTGCATCTACTCCTTTTTAATTTTTGTATTCCGGCTGGATAATAATCAGATTAACACCGCCTTTCTTATTAACCGGTTAATATTAAACTATTATAAGCACATATTCATAATTTGTCCATATTTATTTTCATATTAAAACAATATTTTAGCATATTAATCATAATTCCATTTATATTTTAGAATTAGTAATAATTATATTATTCCAATCTGCATTTTATATTTACCGATTAACTATTAATTTAGCCTTATTAAACTATAAATTGCCGCTATAGTGCAAAACATATATCCACCCGACCAAATACGGTGCAATACTTGACGGTAAAACCGTTTTAATATAGAATAATACGGTGGATTAAACGGTTCTTATACTGTTATCCCATTTAAGGGCGGATAAGATTTGCGGGGGAATTTTTTGTCCTGCAGGGCCGGGGAGGAGAGCGGGCTGACACCCGCCGATGTCGAGAGGGCGGCAGGACGGAAATCAACCGCAAAGATATCTGCTTTTTTACGGGATAACAGTATTATGAGTAAACCAACTGATGGAGCATTGTATTTAAATGATATATAAAAATAATAAGCCGACCATTGCTGATATTGCAAAAAGTGTCGGCGTGTCCAAAACAACCATATCCCATTATCTCAACGGTAAATTCGGGTATATGTCCGAAGAAACCCGAAAAAGAATTGAATCCACGATTAATATGGCAAATTATCAGCCCAATAATGTGGCACGAAGCTTAAAATCCCAAAAAAGCAAACTGATCGGCGTGGTCATGGCGGATATTGAAAACCCGTTTTCTTCATCTATAATCAAGGGCGCCGGAGACACGCTCCATGCCGCAGGATATAATGTGATCATCGCCAGCAGCAACAACGATTTTGAAAAAGAAAAGGAATATGTCACTTCCCTGATTTCTCAGCGTATTGATGGATTAATCGTCAATACAATAAGCCAGTACAATCCTTTTTTGATCAACCTGGCAAATCAGGGATTGCCGATTGTTCTCGCCGACCGGTTAATTATGGATTATAATTTTGATATTGCGCATATTGAAAACAGGCTTTCCATTTTCAGTGCCGTTGAGCATTTGTTTGACAAAGGATATCAGCGAGTTGCACTTTTTATTCAGCCGTTTGAGTGTATTTCCCCCCGGTATCAGCGGCGGGATGCTTTTATTGAGAAATTAAACGAACTGGGCATATCCGATCCCGAGAAGTACGTTTTTGTCGTAGATCCAGGTAATACCGCTTCCATAACCGAAGCGACAAAAAAGCTTTTGGAAATGTGCCGTAATGACGGGACCCCGCCCGCGATCCTGACAAGCAATGAAATCACTCTGCTCCATATCGTCAACACCATTCGGATACTCGGTCTGAAAATGCCGACGGAATTGGGGCTTTGCGGATTTGACGACTGGGGATGGAATCCCGGTATGATCTGGCCGTCAATTATTCAGCCCGGAATCACCACACTATCCGTTCAGTCACATAATCTGGGTAAGATCACTGCGGAATTATTGCTTGACCGTATTGCAGACCCACATACGCCCAAAAAATGCATTTCTCTCCCCTGCGAACTGGTCGTCCGCGGTTCCACCATGCTGAAATGCCAAAAATAATTATT
>JBFWIW010000069.1:0-2733 GCA_050253535.1 Oscillospiraceae bacterium | reverse complement strand
AAGAGAAAAACCTTGTTCTTCCCGCTGCCGCGGGCCGCGTCGAGCATAGCGGCGCAGGTTTTTCCGGTATAGGTGCCTTCCAGGTCAATGGAATACTTATCGCTCATGAACCTGACGGCATTGGCGCCCTCTTTCGTAAACAGCGCATAATCCTCGCCGAAGTATTCCGTGTCTATAGTTACATCGTCGGCTGTATACTCACGCGCCGGAAAAGACGGATCGGCCTTATTCAGAAGAGCAGTCGTGTCATTCATAAGAGACACCATTGCCGGAACGTTTATTCGGTTCTCGCCGTTTACCTTGACTGCTATAACCTTTGTTTTCAGGCCAAGAATACTTATACCGATTGTGAGTCCCGCCACGGTACCCAGCGTGCCGGCGGCGGCATAGATATAATCCGGCTCCGGCAGAAGCCCGGCGTCTATCTGCTGTTTCAGTTCAAACGCCGCGTTGACGAAGCCGACCGTACCCAGCGGAGAGGAGCCGCCGACGGGGATTTCATAAACGGCGAGGCCGGTTTCAGTCAGGCTTTTTTTCTGCAGCTTTTCTGCCTCGGCGTTCATCTCGTCAAGCGTCTCGCAGTGGATCAGCTTTATACCGTAATAGAGGTTCTTGAGCAGATTTTTGCGCACATATTTCGCATTGTACTGAGTCCTCAGAATCGAGGTGCTCTGCATACCGAGCTTTTTAGCGTAAATGCCGGTCGCAAGGGCGTGGTTCGAGCCGTCGCATCCGAATGTCAGAACCTCCTTCGCCCCCATTTGCAGAGCCTCGCCCAGTACAAACTCAAGTTTTCTGATTTTGTTGCCGCCATATTCCTCCCCGCTCATGTCGTCTCGCTTTATGTATACCCGATTGGAGGGCGAAATTCCCTCAAGTTCCTGCACCGGCGTTGGGTATAGACCAAGGCTCACAAACGGGAGGTTTTGCCCCAGAAGAGGATACTTTTCAAACAGCGGCAGTTTTTTTGCCTGTTGTGACATAGCAAATCTCCTGACAATTATTTCTTCAGTCCTTTTATGTACGCGTAGGCCTCGTCTATACCGAGAACGTCACAGTACTTATACTGCAGGTCGAACAAGGATGCCTTGTGAGCCATTTCGAGGCGGTCGAATATGCACTCTTCAACGACGGCGGTCTTGAAGCTGAAGCCTGTCGCGTCGATAGCGGAGGCGCGCACGCACCCGCTGGTGGTGTTGCCGACGATAATGACGGAGTCAACGCCTCTGCTGCGAAGGGAATGGGGCAGCGTGGTGGAGAAAAACGCGCTGGCGCCCTGCTTCTCGATAATGATATCGCCGGGAATAACGGGGGCAATCTCCGGGATTATCGCAGAGCCCGGGTTGTCAAACGCGAAAACGTCGTTCTTTGGACGGTTTGCATAGCCGTACTCGGGACGATAGCAGTGGCGGGTGTAGACGATGGGGATGTTGTTTTCACGGGCAAAGGGCAGCAGTTTCTCTATGTGCCGGATGGCGGCCCACGCGAAATTACCGCAGGCGTAAGGATAGATGTCCTGCTGCTCATAAATGGGTCGGTCCTCGCCGATGACGCTCTTTTGCATGTCGATAACGATAATGGCGGGCTTGCAGCCAAGGCCGCGGCGCGGCGCGAATTCAGAAGTATTTGCAAGGCAGCGGCGGTCGTGCTCGGACAGCAAGTTTTCCCATATCTTCTTCATTGTAAAGTCCTCCTTAAAGTTCTTTGTATTTTGTACTGATACTAATTTCCGATAGAAACAGTGCAAAATCAGCGGTCTTTCTTCCGCCATGCCATGCCGTGAAAAGCCTTTGCACATCCAGTACTGTCGGCTTTTCCCGTCGCGGCCTGAAAAAGAAATCCTCGCTTCAGTAATCATTGTTTCTGTCTGAAATTAGTATTATCACTTTGCCAGGAAATCGTTTCTCTTTATGTATTTACCCGCGGGAGCGCCGACAATCTCGCCGTCCTTCGCTATGATTTTGCCGCGCAGCATGGTGGCTACGGGCCAGCCCTTTAGCTTCCAGCCTTCAAAGACGCTGAAGTCCGAATAGGACTTGAGTTCTTCGGCACACACGGTCTTCTCCATGTCAAGGTCGACAATAACGAGGTCGGCGTCGGTGCCGGGCATGAGCTTACCCTTCTGCGGCATGTTGAAAATTTTAGAGGCGTTGTACGAGGTAACCTCGGCGATGCGCTGAAGGCTGATTCTGCCCTTGTGATAGCCCTCGCTGAGGAGCACGGGCAGGATGGTGCCTGTGCCGGAAAAGCCGCAGGCGGCGTGCCAGATATCTCCCTCTTTATCGCTTTTCAGGCAGGCGCAGTTATCGGAGCCTACGGTATCGATGGTGCCGTCGGCGAGCGCCTTCCACAGCGGCGCGTTGTTCTTCTTGTCACGGAGCGGCGGATTGACCTTACCGAGTTCGCCTATGGGGGACTCGGTGTTCAGTGCCAGATAGTGCGGGCAGGTCTCACCCCAGATTTTATCGTTTGTTTTCTTCGCTTCCGCGACCTTATCGGCCGCCTCCGCGCAGCTGATGTGCACGCAGTACAGCGGGCATCCGGTCTTTTCCGCAAAGTAAGCCAGACGGGAAATGGTCTCTGCCTCGGCGATTTCCGGACGGGCATGATCCCACGCGGAGAGCCCCATCTCACCCGCGGCGCGAATCTGGGGAGCGACGGTCTCGACCAGCTCGTAGTTTTCAGGATGGAAGTTGGCGACGACGTTTCCGTCAAACTTTGCGATTTCTTTCA
>JBFWIW010000068.1:6483-14815 GCA_050253535.1 Oscillospiraceae bacterium | reverse complement strand
GATCGGCATTGACCATGTACCGTACGCCGTCCTCGCTGAACGGCATTTCCAGAACGCCCATGCAGTCCGGGCAGAGAAACGCACCCTTTCGCCGGTTCCAGACGACCGCCGGCTGCTTCATATAGCCATCCCGCGCGGTCTCCTTGGAGATTATGGCGTAAACATTCTTTTCACCTTTCTCATAGAGGTCATAGAGCCTGTTCAGCTCCGTGATGTTGTGAACAACAATCGCAACGGTATTTGGCAGCGTTTCCGCTATCTCACGGGTCCATTTTTTTGCTACATGGGATGGGCAGAGAATAAGGTTGAAGGTTTTTGCGCCGCCCTGAGAAGTGGAGGCGAGCAGCGCCGCGTTCATGGCCACAGAGCCGATTTTGGTCTTGCCCGAGCCGCATTCCGCGATGATGAAGCCGCACTTGCTCTTTTTGAGCTGCCGTTTAACCGACTCCGCTACCGCGAGCTGGGCGTCGTAAAGGCTGTATCCGGCTTTTTCCCGAATATAGTCGTTCAGAGCCAGTACCTCGGAAGAAAGCGGCTCGGACGCCGGGTCGAACAGCGGCCGGAACTGATTTCGGATGCGCTGCGCCACGGTGACGCCGAATGCGTTCAGATAGCCGGTCACGCTTTCCACGCCGTCAAAGCCGTTTGGGTTTGCGGTCTGTCCAGGAATGGAAATCTGTCCGCCGCGCAGTCCGTCCTCCACCACGGTAATGATATTAACGTCGCCGGCTTGGCACGTAAGTACCCATGCATCCATCTTTTCGCGCAGGGAACAAACCGTCAGCCTGCGAAGAATACTCCGCCGCTCCAGTTCATCAAGCACGTAGTCCCGAAACTCTGGGATCAGCGGAACCGAGGTTTTCCGGTCCAGTTCCTCAAATAGCTTTTCTCTGTCGTTTTCCGGGCAGAAAATGCAGCATTTTCGCGGGAGTGCTTCCATATCGGTCTGTTCGTCATCCTCCTCTGTTTGCCTGGCTTTGGCGTCCACGTCGTCGTCCAACGCAAGCAGCGTAGCCTCCGCGTAAATACCGTCGTGGGAAAACTGCCGGCTGTACCGCTTGACCTGACTGAGCAGATGGACCGTCTGCCCGTTGATTTCCGCGTCGATACCGGCCCCGCCGTAAATGGCGTCCGCCAGAGCGCGTACCATTTCCGGGTAGCCGCCGATACGAATGGCCCGCAGGGTTTTTTCCGTCGCCGCCTGCTCCCAGACCACCGTGTCGGCGTAGGCAGACAGCCGTACCGAAGCGCCGGGGTCATAGTAGCTGACCGGCATGAGTTTACTTGCTCCTGACATTCATGCGTAGTCTCCTTCCTTTCCGTATTTGAACGCAAAAAAAGACCGTAACCGCCTTAACAGGCAATTACAGTCTTTCTTGGTTCATATTCGTATTCATGGTTGCTTGTGCGAAGGCAAGGGGACGCACTGCTCCCAAGTCCTTTGTCCGCCCTACTTACTCCGCCCTAAATTACTCCGCCCTTGAATACGACTACATTGTAGCACAAGCCGACGCCGACGTATAGGTGAAGTTTTTTCACATGCTTAAAATCAGTTATGCGGCTCGTATCCTGCGCTATAATGGAAATGTTGCCATAGGCTATCTTTACGACCTTTGCAGTGACCTTGACCGTGTTCCTGTTCATTCTTTGGTATATCCGGTAGACGTATCAATGTTTATGGTATTTGTATCGCCGTCCCATGCAACACCAAAATTAATGACAGCTGCCATATCGCGCAATTTGAAATAATTGTTCCCGCCGATGTTGTAAGCCGTCAGTTTTTTCAGGGCGGCATCCACGCAAACGCACGACGTAGTAAGGTCGGCGCTTTTATTTACATTGCTGCCGGATACCGCAAGCTCACCACCAACCGCCGTATAGCTTTCACCGGTTGAAATATAGATCGTGTTTAGAGTATCATCCCAAGACACTTCAAACTGCTTACCGGAACCGCTCAATGCCTTCGCAAGGTCGCGGAGCTTGAAATAATTGCTGCCGTTTATGTTGTACGCATCGAAGGAAACCGGCTTTCCATCTATCAGGACGGTTGAGTTTATCGGTTTCGCCGTCACTGCCTTTGCAAGAATTACGGGAGTTTCGGTAAAAAAGTCCACATCCTTTTGGAAGACGAGGTTAGTCCCATTATAAACCTGGAGCTTTTCCGGCTGATTATAATTGGTATCATCAAAGACCAAGCTGAAGGTAACTTCGCCGTTTTCGTCAGAAACAAAGGTTTGGCCGTTAATTTTTACCGTCAGCCCGCTCAACGGATTGCCGCTCTCGTCGGTAATCTCCACGTCGTATTCCCTTGTCACACGCGCGTCCTGCCATTGCAGATGTTGCCTTACATCGTTGCCGATTTTCAGGCTTCCCTTCATAGTGAAATCATTTGTCATCGAATGGTAAGACTCTCCTCCGATGATTTCTCCGGCGTCGTTCCATGTGCAGTTTTCAAAGCTGATGGTCCCGGAAAAATCACGCGGGATAAACTCGATGATATTTGAGTCCGTCAATGTAATGTTCGATTGCCCGCCGGGCTGCAAAAACAGAAAATCGGAGTTGCTGATGGTCACATCCGAATCCACGATCTCAAATGGCCATTCTCCTCGTATTATGACGTCTGTAAGCTTAATGTCATGATATTCCAGACTTGAAGGTTTACCCAGCATAAGGCTGTCAAACGACGCCGTGTCGTTGTATATATTAATGAATACCTTCCTTATTTCCGAATCGGAGATATTCAAATGGGATTCGGGTTCCGGGAAGAACAGCCAGCCTCTCTCATACCCGCCACCTTTGAGATCGTCTTTCAGAATCGTGGTTTTTTCCAGTATGACACTGTAATCCGCCTCGGGAATAACGTCATGAACGTCCCAGTATTCAAAATATGCACCAGACGTAAGCCCGCTCACACTACAGTCGGCACTGGCTGGAACGGTCAGGCCCAGCGCACCGAAAGTGGAATTCGTGATTCGGATGTCTCCGCCCTCGACCTGCAAAAGACCTCCTATCGGATTCACCATTTCCGAATTATCCATTGTAAACTTTCCACCTTCGTAATTCTCCAGCAAATGAATATTAGTGGGTGAATCGTTCATGGTCATATTACCGCTGTTTCGGACGCAGACCAAAGCGCCCATTTCCCCGGCGGAGACGGTCTCCGCATATATCTTGGAGTTATCTATTTCAAGTGTCGCGTTTTTACCGACATTGATATATACATGTATGGTTGGAAGCTCCCCTCGGCCGATTATTAGCTTCGAATTGCGGAGGATCAGTTTGGCCTCGTCGTTTATGTATATATTGCCCTGCTGGAGATAACTTTCATCTTCAATGACCAGCTCCTCCGTGCCGCTAAGCACAAGGTCCCCACTGTGCGTTTCGTCCGGAACGAACAGATAAGAAGCGACATTGGTCTGCCCGGGCTTCACGTCGGCAATGACATCATCAGCGGACGCGTCCGTGATCTCTATTTCATCCAGCAGGCAGTTGGAATTTTCCAGAGTTTCGAAAGCGACGCCTCCAGATTCAATAAAAATCTCGTCATTGTAAACGGCCCAAAGTATGTCGTCTATATAAAGGTTGATTATTCCTTCATACGTCTTTATCTCAATATCGTGCCAGCCGTCGTCCAAATCCATAGATGCGCCGGCTAGGTCGTAAAACTGATCTCCGATCTGCTTATTCAGATAAATCTCATCGTTTCCAATACCGATAAAATACCTGTTTAAGCCGTTTGATTCATTACGCCTGAAATTGAAATGTATCGCTCCGCTTATGATTTTGAGCTTGGCTTTTAAAACATAGTTATCCCAACTGCCTTCGCTCAGTACCGCCGTTGTATGTCCGACGCCTTCCAAGATTGTATTCCCATCGACTTTTGTGAGTTTCCAGCCTTCGCTCAGATCCCAGTTCTGGCTTCCGCTTTCAAAATCGTCGTAGTACTCAGCGGACGAGGCAGCGGATACATTGAAACCGCCCGTGGAGAGCAAAAGAAGTAATATTAGCGGTATGGAGATGATTCTTATTATGCGTCGTTTTAATACCGTACTAAAAAGTAACCGTTTTTTCATCTTCTATCCCCCTTATTGACTTAATTACATAAGTATTGACAGCCATTTAATTGTTTTCCAATTATACCAATATCTTAGCATTACCATATTATTAATTCAACGCATCAACGCAAAAAATACAATTTGCAGCGTACTATGCGTTCTGGAAATTTGCCCGCTGCACGGAGCACTACGCCATGCCGTTGCCTTGAGAACAGCAGCACAAGAATCCAGAACCGACGATGACGTGTCGCTAAACATATTCTTTGCGACCGCGGCAGACAGGATCGGCAGTGGTCTGGAGGAGTAAATCGTAATTTCGTTTCGGAGCACTCGGATACTTTTCTGACTGTTTTTGACATCCTTCAACAGGTACGGATTATTTCAAAATGATAATCCCATACCAAAACGTCATGTGATATGCGTACCAGCGAGGTTGCCTAGGTGACAAATTGAGTCAGGCTTAAATTTGTACCTATCACCACCTGAAAATGATTTACCGTAAATTTGCTTCTTGGATACATCGCTGGACCGATCATCCTTCTAAACTCTCAAAAAAATTGAAGTCATCTCGAATGTATCCGGGTGAATCAATATCGCAGGCTTCTTTTCCGTTTTCGTAAACTCCATAGCCTCATCCACCGCATCCCCACGTGCAGAGGAAATATCATATACCGCAAGAACCATATCTGATTGTCGGATAATTGTCCGAAATGCATCCGCCTGAGCTGAAGGTACTTTCCCTGTATGTTCCACTGACATATGTGTGCATTTTATCAGCATATCAAAATAGCGTTCTCTGAGATAGGGCGCCCATTTTGTCGCTTGTTCCTCATAAGGCGTATGGCAATAAAGCCGCAGGTCAGGGTCCTGCTCTCTAAGTGCGTTGATGATTTCAGCACACCAAAGCCCAACACCTGGATCACATGCAACCATAAAATCTCGGATGCCTGTGGTACGCAGACGTTGGATGTGCTGCAACATTATGGTCTTAAGAATGCCGCACGTATTATCTTCTTCGTCAAATCCCCACGCAAAGCGCATCGGTGAATGTCCAATAATCGCACAGCTGCCGCGTTTCTCCATATGTATAGCTCCCTTGGGTCTGGCGGAGTTTGTCCCAATTTCAACCGAACTTGTTTTTGTAAACATCCGGTTCTTTGAATGCTTTTGTATATCGTAATTATTATACGATTCACGCTATTAAATTGCAACGATATTTGCAATTATAATTAACGATATACTGAAGTATTGGGAGCGTAAGCATATTATGAGTATTATTGAAAAGATTACATGTCTGCGCCAGCAGAGAGATTGGTCTGAATATCAGTTGGCAGAACGTGCGGGGTTGCCTCAATCAACGATATCGTCCTGGTACCGCAAAGGTATGGTTCCCACGCTGGCATCCTTGCAGAAAATCGCGGACGCCTTTGGCATTACGCTGTCCCAGTTGGTGGCTTTGGAGGGTGATCCGGTTTCACTCACGCCACGGCAGCAGGAGCTTCTCCAGAAATGGAACAGACTGAGCGAAGAGCAAAAGGAAATTCTCCTTAAATTTATTGACACGATATAGAGATTCTGCCACGCTTTTAATGAAGTGCGTTTAGCCAGATTGGCCCAAGGTTACGTAATGGCTTTTTGAACAAAACGACAGATAACGCTTTTTCAGGGGAATCCCAAAAAGTGTTATCTGAACCGTCGAGTTTTTTGAAATTATGTAGGTGGTAAGCTTCGGTCGTATCCAGCCGTTCTGGAAAAACGGCAGCCCCTCATGGACACGAAAAGACGGCTTTGAGGCATGAAAACTTCACACTCCAAAGCCGCCGTTATGGGCTAAAAATTCTGTTATTGTTTAGATAGACAAATGGTATTGGGGCAATTAACTTGAAACGATTATTTCATAAAAGCGATACCGCACTAACACAGGCAGTGTCAACCTTAGCGTTTATCTTTTTCTCAGCATGGATGATTTCGCTCCCGTATGAGGGACAAAGACATACAGTACCGATCTGATCTTTAAGCGAACGCAAACTGCGGGCGGCAAGCCCGCAGATGGATGCTCTTGCTAAATATATATTGGTGCACAGCAAACGAGTTCATGATATGGAATGGCTGAAAAGACAGTTTGAAGTTTCCGGTTTGCCCACAGACCTTTCTCCGTCATACCTGTATAAAAAAGTAGCAATTACAGTGCTTATCTGGCAAAATGCCGCAGTTCCAAAATAAACTACGGCCTCACTTTATGTATTTCATTTGATGTTTTATCTTTATACTTGTCTTTATTTAAAAATACGGGAACCTGCTATGGCTCCCGTATTTTTTATTTTATTGGTTCATAAGGAGTAAACATCAAATAAGCTGATAGCTTAATTTTTGCGTATCAGCTGTACGTTGCTACTATTCAATTATCATTGATTATATAAGGCTATCTAATATGAGCTGTAAACTTTTACGGTTTTTTTTCGAGAGAGACCTATATTTTCTAATTATGTCTGCTTCCTCTGCATTCAACTCATATTTATCAACCTTCTCAATCTTGCGCCGAATATCGGTATTACCAATCAGATAATCAACTGAAGTATTAAAATAAACCGCAAATCGTTTCAGCGTGGCAATATCAGGTTCATAGACACCATTCTCATAACTGTGTATGCTCTGTTGCGTTAATTCAAGCTGGTTAGCCAGTTTTTGTTGACTTAAACCGGCTTTTTCTCTAAGTTTTTTTAAATTTTCCATCTGATCACCTCTGATTAATTGTAACAAGCTTAGATTGTAATTTATAAAATGCATTTCTTGTTATTTACAACAAGAATAACGTGTTGTATAATACAAGGAATTAAAGTTAATATTATATTTTGCATTAACAATAAATTTATCCTTGATTGTAAAATATATTGCCAATAAGCTTGAGAGGAAGAACGTTTTGGGCGATCACATAGTACAGATGAATACCGATTTCGTATTGAATAAAGGAAGCTCATTTTATTATGAGATTTTTCGGAATTCGATGATTGGGCAGGTAATTGTCAACAAAAATTTAGATATCATATCTGCAAACAACCAGATATTTCAATGTTTTCAGTCAGAGTTTCAGGATACTGCCGGTCTGTCCTTTGGCAATGTTTATAACTGCATGGAGCTCAAACATGATTGCCTTAAATGCGGGGAAGCAGAAAACTGTAAAAACTGCGGTATATGGAGCGAGGTACAGCAGATATTATTTAACAATGCAGAAATTCAGAGCGTGATCCAATACTCTTTTAAAATTGGAGATCGTTATATCAAGAAATGGTTTCAGTTGAATGGTGCACAGATGGCTTGGCCCAATGAACGGTATGCTACGCTTGCTTTTATTGATATCTCTGCGCTAAAACAACAGGAAGAACAGTTGAAGTTTAAACTCACGCTTGACCTTGCTACCGGGACAATGAATAAATCCAGTCTGATGGCTACTCTGCGCAAGCTGATGGAATCTGGAGAGGCAAGCGGTAGTTTTACCATTTGCATGATTGATTTCGATAATTTTAAAGTTCTTAATGATCAGTATGGCCATTTGATGGGAGACAAAGTACTGGAAGTATTTTCGGATATCGCGCAATGTCATATACGGAAAAATGATATTTTAGGCAGATATGGAGGTGAGGAGTTTATCTTCGTTTTTTATGGAACCGATCAAAGACAGTCATTGCAAATACTGAAACGGATACATAATGAACTTGAAGAATATTTTGCGAAGGATATAGAAATTCCGGTAACATTTAGTGCAGGCGCTATTTATGTTGAAGCAGTAAACGGGCTGACTCCATATACCGATTTGCTTGGCGATGTCGATAAAATGTTATATCGTGCAAAAAGGCGTGGCAGAGGTAGAGCCATAAGCAGCATGGGTGAAACCTTATTTACCAGCTCCGGAATATAACGCAAAGGGCATGTATTACGGTCATTTCTAGTGTCTGCTGGGTGTAGTGCATCCGGATTTTGTCATATCTTGTTTTTTTGTGTTATAATAAAAGTGCGTCGATTGAATCGAAAGCACTTTTTGTATATTCATCATATATTCACTAATTTCTAAGACGAAATTCAACAAGAAAGGAGAAAAAGATTGGCAGAAAATAAAATAATTGAAGTTGGAATAGGGTTTGCGACAGGAAGAAAGAATTTTAAGAAGGTTCTGAAATCATACGTTTACAACTTTAAGGAATCCGGTCTGACAGAGAGGGAGAATGTCCACCTAAATCTGCTGGTGGCATATGACTTAAGATATTTCAAAACGAAATCAA
>JBFWIW010000068.1:0-6383 GCA_050253535.1 Oscillospiraceae bacterium | reverse complement strand
AAGAATTTTAAGAAGGTTCTGAAATCATACGTTTACAACTTTAAGGAATCCGGTCTGACAGAGAGGGAGAATGTCCACCTAAATCTGCTGGTGGCATATGACTTAAGATATTTCAAAACGAAATCAACTGATTATACAAATATCAACAAGGACGTGCTTGGCCTTATTGACGGAACCAGCTTTATAGGAAGCACCGCAATTTCTAAGGAAATGAATTATCTCATTGGAGAAAGTGTAATTGACAGAGAAGAGGCAAAGCTGATTTTTGGCAGCGGTTACGCGGCAAAACGAAATGCAATACTCTACACCGCGATCAAAAACAAACTTGATTATCTTGTTTTTCTTGACGACAATGAATATCCGATGGCGGTGACCAATACCCGCTCTACCGCCGTTTGGGGCGGGCAGCATGTTCTGAACACGCATCTGAAAAATATCAGAAACGCGGACATTACCCACGGTCACCACTGCGGATATATTTCTCCGATCCCATATATTGAGTTTAACGAGACTATGACCGAAAACGATTTCCGCATGTTTATAGAAGCAATAAGCAATGATATAGTCAACTGGGACAAGATACGTTCGGTCATGAATAACGGAGGGGTTACTTATGCCGATACAAATATCCTGGTTAGTGATACAGCCGTTCCGGTAAAAGAAATCAACCACGCAAAATTTATCTCAGGTGCGAACCTGTGCATTAATCTGACCAACCCCCAAGAGGTAAAGCCATTTTATAACCCTCCGGGGGCACGCGGCGAGGATACGTTTTTAAGCACCTGTTTGGGAGAGCACCGTGTGCTGCGGGTACCATGCTATACGTTTCACGACGGGTTTTCCACATATCATCATCTTATGGACGGCGTACTGCCGATAACCCTTAAATATATTAAGGCGGATTCGGACCAGATCATTGACCGCTTTTACCGCGCCTGTATCGGCTGGATACGGTATAAGCCGCTCCTTATTTACATAACAGATCGCGAGCATTATGATGAAAGAATTGAAGAGATGAGATCAAAGTTGAATATCACTCTACCTAAAATATGTTCATATTTTAAGAGAGACGCTTTTAAAAACATCTCGATTGAGCTGGAGCGCTATAACAGGAATGTCGGAAAGCATTTTCAGCAGTTTCTCGATACACAGCAAACCTGGGCGAAAATCTGTAGTTTTCTTCAAAAGTGAAAAATGACTTACTACTGGAAGGCTCTATCATCTGGTACTTAGAAATAAAACGTATGATTTGACAGGAGCCCAGCATCAAAAGTCAATATACTGAGCAATAACAGCCGCGGATATTTAGCAAGTACCCGTGGCTGTTGTTGCTTTTTTCAATGTTAGAAATTCCCAATCCTAATCGGCTTTGGAAACTGACTATACCATCGATTATGACACCGGTGACAGTGTGCTGTCTGGAAGTAGTACTACTGCTGCTGGGGAATCGGCTTTTTCGGAGACTACATCAGCAGACCCAACCGCGGAAGAATCAATCGAACAGACATTTGTTCAGCGTAACGGTGACAAGCCACTACGGATCTCCGGCATCGATTTTTCCAGAACGCACGGAGAGGTATACAAAGCGAGAAACGTTTCCTGCCAACAGTCCTCGACTTGATTGGTGTCATTCAGGTTGAGGCAGCAAAGCCGTGTAACCATATCTGAATATTCGCTGACAACAGCCTCGAAAGAAATACCTGTGCGCGATAAATCTGCTGCTTTCACCTGAACACCCTTTTCACTTAATAGAACGACTCAGTACACCAAAAGGTGGCATTGTTATCTTGATTTTGCGGTAAAAGCTTTATGTTTTCACATTGCAACATAAAGGTGGCCGCTGTCGGGCCGCTTTATATGTGACAAACAACTACCATATCCTTCTATACGGATTGGCTTCAATTGGAATAAAGTTCTCAGCAAAATATGTCCCTAATCCTCTTGACATTTCGGTCTATGCCATATAGACTAAAGATAAAAGGTCGATGCAGAATAGACCAAGGAGGTTTTATGGATGAACGATTATAAGCTTGCGCAGGGCGAGGCCAAATTCGCCGATCTGGTCTGGCAGCATGAGCCGATCGGTTCCGGAAAGCTGGTGAAGCTGTGCGAAAACGAACTGAACTGGAAAAAGTCCACGACCTATACGGTCTTAAAGATTCTCTGTGAAAAGGGCATTTTCCAAAATCATAATGCCGTCGTCACTTCTGTGATCAAAAAGGACGAATTCTACGCCCGGCAGAGCAGACGCTTCGTGGAGGATACCTTTGGAGGCTCGCTTCCCAAATTTCTGACGGCCTTTATCGGAGGCAAAAAGCTCAGTGACCGTCAGGCCGAGGAGCTGAAAAAGCTGATCGACGAGAACAGAGGTTAATGCTTATGTGGTGTTATACGTTGCTTCCAATAATTCTGAATATGAGTCTTACCGCGGGGATCGTTATCGTCCTTGTGCTGCTTGCCCGTCTGCCGCTGAAAAAAGCGCCGAAAGTATTTTCCTATGCGCTGTGGGCGGTAGTGTTATTTCGGCTTCTCTGTCCCGTATCGTTATCCTCGGACTTTTCGCTGCTGGGCATCTTTAATTCTCCAAGCGTAACAAACAGCAGCATCACCTATATCCCCGCCGATATCGTTCGCGCGGCAAACCCACAGGTGGATTTACCGCTTCCGGGTATCAGTCAAGTCATCAATGAAACCCTGCCGCAAGGTGATGAGCAGACGGTTGCCGACCCACTGGAAGCGCCGATGGCGATTGCAACCTTGCTGTGGCTTTTCGGCATCGCGGCGATGCTAGCTTACAGCGTCGTTTCCATACTGATACTGAGAAGCCGACTAAAAAGCGCACGGCAGGCGGCGCGGAATATTTACGTGGCTGACAACCTGAAAACTCCATTTGTGCTTGGGTTTTTCAAGCCGAGAATATACATCCCCGCCGGTCTGACAGCGGAGGAAGAAAGCTATATCATCCGGCATGAGCAGACGCATATCCGGCGGTTCGACCACATCATAAAACCCTTTGCCTTTTTGGTCCTGAGCATTCATTGGTTCAATCCGCTGGTGTGGGTCGCATTTGTCCTGATGAGCACGGATATGGAGCTTTCCTGCGATGAACGGGTGATAAAGGAAATGGGCAGCGAGGTCAAAAAAGCCTATTCCTCGTCCCTTTTATCGCTGGCGGCGGGGAAACGTATTATAAATGGCAGCCCGCTTGCCTTCGGCGAGGGAAACGTAAAGGGAAGGATAAAAAATGTGCTGAACTTCAAAAAGCCTGTAGCATGGGTTATCGTGGTATCTGTCGTGCTCGTCGCAGTCTTGGGCGTGGGCTTGGCAATGAACCCATTAAATGCTGCGAGTGAATCAAATTGGGAGACCTATCATTTCCCGAGTTACGAATATGATCGGGTCACGTTCAGTACAGATGCCGCAATGTACGACTCATCGTTCACAGAGATCACGGCAAAGCTCACAAACACGGACATGGAGAGCGGTCTGACATGTGGCAAAGCATTTACTCTTGTCAAGCAGGTCGGAAACGAGTGGCGGATTGTGCCCTTTGCTGAGGACGTGGCTTTCCCTGAGATTGCATTTGATCTTGCCGTGGGAGACTCAACCGAGTACACGCTTACCCCCGACATGCTACCGGATGAGCTTGCTGCCGGAAATTATCGCATAGTAACGGAGGGCTGGTATACCGGAGAAACGTCGACGACGCGAACATTGCGCATTGTCTGGGCAGAGTTTACTATAGATGACCGTCAAGCAGAACTGACACAGGAAGACGTGGGAAAATTGGCGCAAAAAGGCGACGCTCTGACTTTTGGAGCCTTTGAAGGTTTTTATGGCGTTGATGCCAGCTCAAATCTTGATTATCATATTATGGTCTATGGAGTTGAGGGCGGTTATCGGCTCATTGTTCGCACGGACGGCAAGCTTATTGACAGCGTGGATCTCGAAAGTATTTGGGAAAGCGGCGGCAGCGGCATCGATATCCGATATCAGGATATTGATGCATTCATAAGCAGACACCCATCACATGAGGCAAACAGTGTTGAACCCACCTACGCCGAATGGTCACGCGATCAGACAATCGGTGCCGACATGGCATCCCTCGATTATGCTTCCGATGATATCGTCATTTTTCACGGTTACTTCGGGCTATTTGTTTATGATCTTAATTCCCAACAGCTTATTCGTAGTCTGGATTTGCGGCCAATCAATTGCCACATGACACAGGGAAGCGACGCCTGCGAGGCGTTCGTCAGCGCTAATGGGAACACCGTACAGCTTCATCCCATTTCCAGCGAAAATATGTATGTCTATACCGTTGCAGACAATACCCTGCGGGAAACAGCCTATCAGAAAATGGAGGAACAGTTCAGCGGTTTTGTTTCTGCAGACAATGTCATTGCTTCCGAGATAATCGGAGCTCACAGCTACCGCGCCGTCAAGTTTGACACAGACGAGTATGGATATCTCCATACCTCAGACTGGACGCTTGGGTCGCTCTCCTATGTGCGCGGTGATATGGTATATAAGCTCTTTGATATGGATGAGACTATAGTCTATATGGAAGCAGAAATCCAGGCGGCTAAGGAATGTGTCAGTCAGTACTTTTCCAAAGAAGCAACTTCCCGTGTTTTGAACGATTTATGGTTTGACGAGGAAGCATGTGCCAAAGCCCGCGCTTCCTATATGGAATCTGGTAAAGGTAATACAAATGGAGTATCGGCGGAAAATGTTATTGTTCTGATCTGCAATTTTACAATTGAAAACGACAAGACCTTTCAGGGCTACTATCCCGATTGGCATATGATTCTGATCAGGGACAGCGCTGACGGCGCCTGGCGGATTGATGGTCAGGGGTATTAATTAAAAGAACTGTATAATTATGGTCTTCTCCTTTCGGGCATAGCCTTATTTAACAAAAGCTAATAAGCAAAACAGGCCGGCTTCCTCCCAAAAAAGGAAGCCGGTCCGCTTTTTTATATCCTACCACTTGGAAATGATCTTGCCATAAATTTGCTTTTTGGAAATATCGTACCGCTGGATTACCACGATGGCAGTGTCGCCGATCTGAAAGTGCGAGTCCTCGTACTGGAATGAGTAAGCGCACATACAGACCGTACCGTCCGGCAGATTGCAGAAGACACCGCCGCCGTATTTGCCGGCAATGACCGCCTGACGCCGGGAACCTACCGGATGCCGCAGCTCAGCGCCTTCAAAAGGGTTGGACTTTGTCTCCTTGACCGAAATAATGAGTTTGCCGCTTTCAGGGTCATAAGCCTTGACAATACAGTCCAATTCCTCACCGGGATGGTACTCCGTCCGCAGGTCTGGAATTGCGGTATAGCGCATCTCCCGCTGAGTCAGGCTGATGTCGTGGCCGTAGCATTCCACAAGGCAGCGCCTCGGTCCAACGGAGAGGACGCGGCACTTGACTCTGCTTTTAGGCGTGTTCAGCGTCGGACGCCTTGAGAAAAAGTAGCGCCGCGACCGGGCGGCCAGACGGCGGGACGCGATGGCAAACCCGCCTTCACGGTCGACTTTGATGATTACAAAGTCGATGGATGCTCCCACCATGTTTTGGAGGACATAGTTGGGACGTTCCTGCCCGCTGTCCCACATCTCTGTGGCGGGAATAACAATGCGCACCCGGAAGGGTATCACGATGGCGCAATACATCTCTTGCTGTTCCATTTTCTCAGTTTGACGGTTCCAGACGTTGACCGTGTGCCGATCCGCACCGATAATAGTGCCGATAAGCGCGCTTCGGCCGCGATAGGATGCATAGATGGAGTTCCACTCCTGCCGCTCTTCGTCGGAGAGATCACGATCCAACTCATTAAAGTCAAGATCGTAAAAGCTCTGCCGTTCCGAAGGCTGCTGCGCGGGCTTCGGTGCTTTCGATTTTTCCGGCACAGGTCTTTTATCCGGGGCTTTCGCCGGTTCCGCGGGCCGCTGCGCTTTCTCCGATGCCGTCGGCTTAGTCTCGCTTTCGTCTGGCCAGATATCGGACGGAGCGTCGGGCTCCCGCGGCTCCGGGTCCAGCGGCACGATATCCAGCGAGAGGATCTGCGTGGGGTTCTCTTCCTCCGGCAGCTGTTCGCCCAATTCCATGCCGTCTGCGGCTGCGTCCATTTGCTCCGCGGCAATTTCCATAACAGCGTCAATCTTCGGCGCCGCTGCACCTGTGACCTGCTCCTCCGGTTCGAGGGTCTGTTCGGTTGTAATTTCCTTGGGTTCTGCGCTGAGTTTCTTTTTTGCCATGATAGATGACCTCCTTTTTGTTATTTATCACTGCTCGCCGCCGGCAAAAAAACGGTGCGTACCGTCCTCCTGTCGCAGGGCGAAAAAGTGTCTGTACGGAAGGACCAGGCCGACGGGTA
>JBFWIW010000067.1:6703-14915 GCA_050253535.1 Oscillospiraceae bacterium | reverse complement strand
GATCCGAGCGTCTCCTCCAGTATCTGCGAAAAACGCATAGACGTGTCTTTTTCTATTCCCTTGGAAATACAGATAACTATGCAATCCTTCGGGAGTCTTCCGCGGAGCCTGCCCGCCGTCTCTCGCACCGCGAAGGACGGGGCCGCGACGACCGCGGCTTCTATCCCGTCGAGTGCCGTGTCAATATCCGACGTTATTTTGAGCTCGTCGGGTATTTTAACCCCCTTGAGAAGTGGATTTTCACGCATCTCACGGAGAGCCGCCGCCTCTTTCTCAAAGGCCGACCATAAAGTCACATTGTTTCCGTTTCCCTGAAGAAGTATTGCAACGGCCGTGCCCCAGCCGCCGCTTCCAAAAACCGAGATCTTCATAACACACCTCAAAATAATAATTTATCCAGTTGGTCAATATCGGATTATGCACTATAAAAGCCTCTATAAGGGTCCCCCCCATCGAAGGACGGGACGGCGGCAGCTGCCGCCGCACAAGCGTTTGCGAAGCAAAGCTTAAAACCCATCGAAAGATGAGTCGGGCGCGGGTGCGCCCGGCGCGATCAGCGAATTCCTTTCGCCGACGCAAGAAATCAAATATAAAGGGCTCCCGCCGCGTGGGGGATCAGCCTTCCTTGTCGCCCTTCTGTCTTATGACCATGCGGATAGGCGTCCCCTCGAGTCCAAAGATATTGCGTATCTGGTTTTCAAGATATCGCTGGTACGAAAAATGGAAAAGCCGGGCGTCGTTGCAGAATGCGACGAAGTTAGGCGGGCGTACGCCAGTCTGCGTCATATAATATATCTTGAGCCGCCTGCCCTTATCCGTAGGGGGCTGGACGCGAGCCGTCGCGTCAGCCAGAATATCATTCAGCATACCTGTGGAGATGCGAATAGCGCTCTGCTCATTTACATAATTTACTAACTCAAAAAGACGCTGGACGCGCTGCCCCGTCAATGCGGAAATAAACAAAACCGGCGCGTAGGTCATATACGCGAGATCGCGTCTCACTTCCTCGCGCATTCTGTCCATCGTCTTACCGTCCTTTTCGACGAGATCCCACTTATTGACGACGATAATGCTGGCTTTTCCGGCCTCGTGCGCCATTCCGGCTACCTTTGTATCCTGATCGGTCACGCCTTCGCGTGCGTCTATCATTATAATACAGACATCAGCGCGGTCAACTGCCATTTTCGCACGCATTACGCTGTATTTTTCTATCCTGTCGTCAACCCTCGACTTGCGGCGTATGCCGGCCGTGTCGATAAAAATATATTTGCCCATGTCGTTTTGAAACGCCGTGTCTATGGCATCCCGCGTGGTCCCCGCCACATCGCTGACAATGACGCGGGTTTCGCCCAAAATGCAGTTTATGAGTGAGGATTTACCGACATTGGGCTTCCCGATGACGGCGACGCGGATAATATCGTCATCCTCTTCCTCCGTCCCTACCGGCGGAAAATATTTCAGACACGCGTCCAAAAGGTCGCCCGTCCCGTGCCCGTGGACGGCGGAGACGGCTATAGGGTCGCCGAGTCCGAGATTATAGAACTCGTATATATCCGGATTAACAACGCCCACCGAGTCCATCTTATTGACGGCCAATATCGTAGGCTTTTTTGCTCTCAGGAGCATATTGGCGACATCCTGGTCGGCAGCTGTCATACCGGTCGATATGTCCGTAACGAGGACGATAACATCCGCCGTGTCAATTGCGAGAACAGCCTGTTCCCGCATGAAGATAAGCATTTCGCTGTCACTGCCCTGCTCGATTCCGCCGGTATCAACAACGTCGAAGACTCTGCCGTTCCAATCCGTCTCGGCGTAGATCCTGTCGCGCGTAACGCCTGGGGTATCCTCGACAATAGAGACTCTCTTTCCGACGAGTCTGTTGAAAAGCAGCGACTTCCCAACGTTTGGCCTGCCGACTATCGCTATAAGAGGTTTTGACATCCTGTCACCTCATTTTCTTTTAATGTATGTCAAACATCGCCTCGCATAGAGCGAAGCCTTCCTGTGCAACCGGGCACACGCTGACACTGAGCTCCCGCTCAACATCCTCCGTTGTTACGTCGTCAAGAAAAACTCCCTCTCCGTGGCGGAGCATGGTCTGCGGTATGAGGAGCCTTGCGCCAAGGTCTTTTCCCTTGAGCTGCGCTATGAGATCCCCGCCCGTAACCAGTCCCGCGACATCTATCGTGTGGCCGAAAAAGTCGTTTTGGATGGCGTATACCTGTCCTTTAATATTAGCACATTTTTCCCGCGCAGTATATAAAAGTTTTTCCATAAAAGGTGCGGCCGATACGCCCGTCGCTATAGAAAATGCAGAGGGATATACCTGCGGCATATCAAAAACGGCGGCATTGAACTCGGTCATAATAAGCCTTAGCATGCCTACGCCGTTCTCGAGCTGCGGATAGTCCTCATAAAAATCGTCATCTGGTATCGGAAGGCCGGCTTTGATGTATAATTCGTCCGCGCAGAAAAATATGCGCGAGCCGCGCCTTTCGAGACATATTTGTGAAAATTTTTCCACCATGCGCACGGTTTCCAGTGCCAGCGCCTTATCGTAAGGCTTTATTCTACAGAGCCCCTCCCGGTATTTCGTAAGGCCGACGGGAACAATTGAGACGCTCCCGACTCCGGGGTACATCTCCGCAAGGTCCCGCATGGTTCCGGAGAGCGCCTCCCCGTCGTTTATTCCCGGGCAGCAGACTATCTGGCAGTTCATGACAATCCCCGCCGCGGCAAAGCGGCGCATTACCTCTATTCCTTCACCGCCCCTGCGGTTTCCAAGCAGCATACTGCGAAGCTCGGGGTCCGTTGCGTGCACGGAGATATTTATGGGACTTACACGCAGATCGATTATCCGCTGCACCTCGCGCGCGGACAGGTTTGTAAGCGTAATATAATTTCCCATTAAAAAGCTGAGGCGCGCGTCATCATCCTTAAAGTAAAGCGTTTCGCGCATACCCTTCGGAAGCTGATCCACAAAACAAAAGACGCATTTATTCGCGCAGGAACGGGCCCTGTCCATGAGGTATGTCTCAAAGCCTAGGCCGGTATCCTCTCCCTCGTCTTTTTTAATTTTTACCCTTTTGATTTTTCCGTTCTTATCCTCAGCTTCAATCAAGAGGCGGGCATCGTAGGAAAAATATTTGTAGTCCAGAACATCCCGTATCTCTTTGCCGTTTATGGTGAGAAGCTTGTCCCCCGGCGAAAGCCGGGTTTTGGATGCCGGACTTTTCAGATCTATCGATTTTATTACAGAAGGCATTTCGCACCTCTTTTTATTCCGGCAAATCGGAAGCGTCTCATTAAACAGCAGTAGAGGGAGAAAATTCCCCCTCTACTTCAATCTGATTCAGCTGATTGAGCATTCCGCTATTTCTCTTCTACAGAGAGAACTTCGCGTCCGTTATATGTGCCGCATGCCCTGCACGCTCTGTGAGGCAAACGGAGCGCACCGCACTTCGGACACGCTACCAGACCGGGGGTCTTGAGCTTCCAGACCGAACTGCGCCTCTTGTCTCTTCTCGCTTTTGAAGTTTTCCTCTTTGGAACCGCCATAATGACACCTCCTGTTATTCTTTCTCCAGGAACTGTCCTAAGACAGCCAGCCTGGGGTCTGATTCCACCCTGCATGAGCAGGGCCCGTCATTCAAGTTTTTGCCGCATTTTTCACAGAGCCCCTTGCAGTCTTCCTTGCAGAGGAAACGCTGATCCATGTTCAGGACAAAGGCGGTTTTAACGACTTCATCCAAATCTATATAATCTCCGTCCAGAAGATATATATCTGTGTTGTTCTCGTCCTGTAATTCCTCAGCCAGGACGGCTTCTGTGCTAAGTTTAATCTGTCTCTGGAACTCGGTCAGACATCGGGCGCAGACACATGCCACATCGGCGGATATGACCGCTGTGAGCACCAAAACTCCCGCGGAGTTTCGCACCATCCCAACCGCACGGGGAGGAACGGCGAATCCGGTAACCGAATCAAAAGATATATCCGAAAAATCAGGTTCATAGTCAAACGGGAGTTCCCTACCGGGAACGCCGATGATATCATGGAGATTCAGCTGCATACTTCACCTCACACAGTCGCTAAGACATTATAAGGCAAAATAGCCATAATGTCAAATACTAAATATTTTTGTATTTTATGTTTTAAATGGATATGCTTTTTCTTGATTATTCTGCGCCATATCTCATAGTTTACTTATATCATTATGGGAACCTTCTTCTCAAAGGCGCTGAGTTTTGCTTTCTTTACAAAAAACGCTGCATGGAATATAATTGCGGCGAGGCAGGAATACCCTGCTTAAAGAGGCGCTCTTACTGTATTCGGCGGAGGTTATGGGTTTGAAAGAATTTTCAATAAATAAAAACGACTCCGGTCAGCGGCTGGACAGATTCGTCGCCAAGACCACTCCCCTGCTCCCAGCCTCGCTCCTGCAAAAATATATTCGCCTGAAACGCATAAAAATAAACGGTAAAGGCGCCGAACGGGACACAAGACTTCTTGTCGGAGATGCCGTGCAGATGTATATAAATGACGAGTTCTTCGAATCTCCGTCGGAGGAGAACGCATATTTAGCTATAACCGCCCCGAAGCTTGGCATCGTATACGAGGATGAAAACATTCTGCTCGCGGACAAGAAGCCCGGAGTACTGTGCCACTCCGACGGCGGCTGGTCGTATTCGACGCTGATAGCCAACATTCAATCCTATCTGTATCAGAAACATGAGTGGCGTCCGCGGGAAGAGCACTCTTTCGCGCCCGCCCTCTGCAACCGGATTGACCGGAACACCGGCGGCATAGTCATCGCGGCGAAAAACGCCGAGGCTCTGCGCATCATGAACGAGAAGATAAAAGAGCGTGAAATCGAGAAATACTATCTATGCGTCGTACACGGTCGCCCAAAACCTGAGGAAGCCACGCTTACGGGATATCTCTTCAAAGACGCGGTTAAAAATCAGGTCTATGTCCGCAAAACTCCTGAACCCGGAACAAAAACCGCTGTAACGAAGTACCGGACACTCGCTGTAAACGCGGGTCTCTCTCTTGTCGAGTGCGAACTGCTCACCGGCCGTACACACCAGATACGCGCGCAGATGGCGGCGGCGGGCTGCCCCCTTCTTGGTGACGGCAAATACGGCACCGAAAAACTGAACCGCGAGTATCGGGAAAGTGGTCAGGCACTTTATTCATATAAGCTTATATTTTCCTTTAAAACCGACGCTGGCGCGTTAAATTATTTAAAAAACCGGGAATTTTCGGCAACAGATATCGACTTTGTCGGAAAATATTTTCCTCGCTTCGATTTTCATTGACATTCTTCGCCTTTAATTATATATTATTCCTACATTTTTTACGGAACGGGGGAGGATAAATGTCCAAAGAACTCATACGCCTGACAAATTGTTCGATGGCGTTTGACGACGAGATTGTTTTAAACAATTTAAACATATATTTTAATGACCAGGAATTCCTCACACTGCTAGGTCCCAGCGGCTGCGGCAAGACCACAACGCTGAGGATTATAGGCGGCTTCCTTGTACCAACATCGGGAGACGTCTTCTTTGACGGTGTGAGGATTAATGATGTTCCCCCCTATAAGAGGAAAGCCAACACGGTCTTTCAGAAATATGCGCTTTTTCCGCATCTGAACGTTTTTGAAAACATAGCTTTCGGCCTTAAGATAGCCCGCCCCGGTGGGAAAAGGATGCCAAAGGCTGAAATCAGTTCCCGCGTTATGGAGATGTTGGAGACAGTGAACCTCAAGGGTTTTGAGAACCGCCCGGTTACAGCCCTCTCCGGCGGTCAGCAGCAGCGCGTGGCTATCGCCCGGGCGCTCGTGAACCGCCCGAAGGTGCTGCTTCTGGATGAGCCGCTTGGTGCTCTTGACATGCGCCTTAGAAAGGACATGCAGAACGAGCTCAAGCGTATACAGCAGACGCTGGGGATAACATTTATATATGTAACGCATGATCAGGAAGAGGCTCTGGCCATGTCCGACACCGTCGTCGTCATGAACGAGGGCCGGATACAGCAGATAGGAACTCCCGAGGGCATTTACAACGAACCAAAAAACGCCTTTGTCGCGGATTTCATCGGCGAAAGCAACATCGTCGACGGTATTATGTACGAGGACGGCGTTGTCGAGATATTCGGCCGCAAGTTCCGCTGCCTCGATAAGGGTTTCTCACCAATGGAACCGGTTGACGTCGTCATCCGCCCCGAGGACGTGGATATCGTCGACGTAAAGGACGGTATGCTCTGCGGTACGGTCACAAATATCACCTTCAAAGGCGTCCATTACGACATAATCGTCGATTTCAAGGGCTTTAAATGGCTTATACAGACGACCGATTTCTGTTCCCCCGGTTCACGCATCGGAATAAAAATCGGCCCGGACGGCTTCCATGTCATGAAAAAGAGCCAGTATTCCGGCAAATACGGCGACTACAGCTCATACAGCGCCGAATATGACGAAATAGGAGACGCCGAATACGATCCGGAGTCTGAAGAGACCTTCAATGAGGAGGGCGAAACCTATGAAGTCTAAGGCCTTTTCCGCGCCTTATATCATCTGGATGGCTATTTTCGTCGTATCCCCCATCGTACTTGTCGTCATCTATGCCTTTTCATCTCCTCACGGCGGGTTCACGCTGGAGAATTTTACAAGGATGGTCTCCTATCTTTCAGTATTCGGCCGCTCCTTTCTCCTTGCTATTATAGCAACTGCCATATGCCTTCTGATAGGCTATCCCTTATCATATATACTCTCGCGCGAGGGGCCCCGGTTCAGACGCATATGTATGATGCTCATTATGCTCCCGATGTGGATGAATTTTCTTCTCCGCACCTATGCGTGGATGTCCATTCTGGAAAATACCGGCCTGTTAAACCGCCTGCTCTCATTTTTGCATCTCCCGGCACTCAATATTATCAATACTCCGGCCGCCGTAGTTTTGGGTATGGTCTATAATTTCCTGCCGTTTATGGTATTACCCATATATTCGGTCATCCTTAAAATAGACCACAGCCTCATAGAGGCGGCGCAGGATCTCGGCGCGCACCCTACGGGTGTATTCCGCAAGGTCATATTTCCGCTCAGCCTCCCGGGCGTCCTATCCGGCATCACAATGGTGTTCGTCCCCGCCGTATCCACCTTCGTCATCTCCCAGCTTCTCGGAGGCGGAAAAAATATGCTTTTGGGCGACCTCATCGAAATGCAGTTTCTTGGCTCGGCGTACAATCCCTACCTTGGAAGCGCCATAGCCCTTGTCATGATGATAATCGTCATGATATGTATGCTCGTCATGAGCAGATTCGGTGAGGGCGAGGAACAGGCGGTGATGATGTGAACAGAAGACCGTCATTATTTGCCCGTATTTTTACGGCTCTTGTTTTCTTTTTCCTCTACGCGCCGATATTTGTCCTCATAGCGTTTTCCTTCAACAGCTCAAAGAGCCGCACGGTATGGACGGGCTTCACATTCGACTGGTATGCGGAGCTCATACACGACTCGAATATAATGGGCTCCGTGTATACAACGCTTTTGGTATCAGTTCTGGCAGCACTGGTTGCGACTATGTTCGGAACCATCGCCGCCATCGGTTTTTATAACATGAAAAAGCGCTGGCGCTCCCCTCTTATGGCGATTAATAATATCCCCGTTATGAACGCGGACATAGTCACGGGAGTTTCACTCTGTCTGCTCTTTGTGTTCATAGGTTCGCTGCTTAAATTTGAGCTTGGCTTCGGCACGCTCCTCATAGCGCATATAACTTTCAACATCCCGTACGTCATCCTCTCCGTCATGCCAAAACTCTATCAGCTCGACCACAACCTTGTCGACGCGGCGCAGGACCTCGGCTGCACATGGATTCAGGCGTTTTGCAAGGTCGTCATCCCGCAAATAATGCCCGGCATAATAAATGGTGCCATAATAGCGTTCACCATGTCGATAGACGATTTCATAATAAGCTACTTTACTGCCGGCAGCAAGGTGCAGACGCTGTCCATGGCCATCTATGCCATGACCAAAAAGCGTGTTACGCCCAAGATAAACGCCGTTTCGACACTTCTTTTCATATCCGTTCTCGTCCTTCTGTTTATAATAAATTTCCGTGAAATCCGACAGGACGAGAAGGCAAAACGCGCGGCGCGTGCCGCAAGATTATAGAGGAGGTTTAAAATGAAAAAGACCGTAATACT
>JBFWIW010000067.1:0-6603 GCA_050253535.1 Oscillospiraceae bacterium | reverse complement strand
CCTCGCCTTCGTCCTCCCCGAAGAGGGCGCCAACTGGTTTGTGGATGCGATGTGCATACCAAGCGGCGCTGCCAACAAGGCGTACGCCGAGGCTTTTATTAACTTTATGTGCAGATCGGACGTCGCCACAAGGAACATGGACGTCACGGGATACGTCACCGCGAACACCTCGGCTGCAGATGAGTATTCAGCCGGACTTACCGAAACCGAGCGCGCTATCCTCTTTCCTTCCGATGAACAGCTCTCCCGCTGCGAGGTGTTCATAAATCTCCCGCAGGATACGCTTGACCTATATGACGCGCTCTGGGTCAAGCTCAAATCCTAGTCTGATAGAACTCAATCGAAAAAGCCAGCAAAAAAGCTTCCGGAAAAATCCGGAAGCTTTTTTTCAGCTTGTCAAAAAGCATCGTCCTTTGTCCAAACGTTCTTTCGCCGTACGAAAGGTTTTGCGCCGGACACGGCGAGTCTTGCTGGTCTGGCCGGCGTAAAACATTGGATACCAAGGTGTCCGGGGATTCATTTCCCGGACGCCTTTCCGCTCGAGCCCAGCAGGGCGAGAACCCTTTTGCCGAAGAAGCCGCTGAAAGCGGCTTCTTCGGCAGGTTAAAATTTCAGCGTTGCGAAATAGTCCTCCGGCGTCTCTGCGCGGCGTATCATTTTAACGCTTCCATCTTCGCAGAGCAGCAGTTCCGCCGAACGGAGTTTGCCATTATAGTTGTAGCCCATGGAAAAGCCGTGCGCGCCTGTGTCATGCATGACGATATAGTCGCCGATATCTATCTTCGGCAGAACTCTGTCTATGGCAAATTTATCGTTATTTTCACAGAGAGAACCCGTCACATCATAGACGTGGTCACAGCGCTCGTTCTCTTTACCCAGTACCGTTATATGGTGGTACGAGCCGTACATGGCCGGCCGCATAAGATTACAAGCGCAGGCGTCCAAACCGATATACTCCTTGTAAATGTGCTTTTCATGTACTGCTTTGGCAACCAGGCATCCGAAAGGCGCCAGCATGTATCTGCCGAGTTCCGTAAAAATCTTCACATTTCCGAGGCCCGCCGGCACAAGGATACGCTCGTAAGCCTTACGCACACCTTCGCCGATCACATCGATATCGTTTTCCTGCTCTCCGGGCCTGTAAGGTACCCCGACACCTCCCGAGAGATTTATGAAGGTAATATTCGCGCCTGTCTTATGCTTGAGTTCCACAGCAAGCTCGAACAGGATGGCGGCTAGCTCCGGGTAGTATTCGTTCGAGATAGCGTTGCTTACAAGAAAGGCGTGTATACCGAATTCTTCTGCGCCCAGCGCCATAAGCTCGCGGTAGGCTTTTATCATCTGTTCCTTTGTCATGCCGTATTTTGCGTCACCAGGGTTGTCCATCACCCCGTTGGACAGCGCCATCACACCGCCGGGATTATAGCGGCAGCATATCTTCTTCGGTATCCCGCAGAGATCGTTTAAAAATTTCACATGGGTATAGTCGTCGAGATTAATAATCGCGCCAAGTCCGCGTGCCTTCAGAAATTCCTCCGGCGGTGTCGCATTGGAGGAAAACATGATCTCTTCGCCCATTATACCGCATGATTCGCTGAGCATGAGCTCCGTGAGTGAGGAACAGTCGGTACCGCACCCCTCCTCCGCGAGTATCTTCAATATGGACGGATTCGGCGTGGCCTTGACGGCAAAGAATTCCTTGAAGCCCGGATTCCACGAAAACGCCTTTTTGAGCATGCGGGCCCTTTCGCGTATTCCATGTTCGTCGTAGATGTGATAAGGCGTCGGATAGGTCTTTGCTATCTCTTCGGCCTGCCGGAGGTTAATAAATGTCTTCTTCATCTTATCAAATCCTTCTATGCCTTAACTGCGGCTTGAGTTTTCATTTGATTTTAATACAAAGAATCAACATTTGCAACCATCTTAAAACAAAATACTACATATTGTGAAATATTTCTTGACCTTGGCCCCTTCTGGTGGTATACTCCGCTCAGATATCTTTAAGACGGTACGGAGCTGCCGACAAGGTGTCACCATATTGTGCGCTTCCCACTTTGGGATAGCCGCTTGGGGTTTGCCTTGTCCGGTTGTGGACAAGGTTTTTTTATTGTCCGGAGGTGCATTTTTTGAAATTTAAGGCAATGATAATGGATGAGCTCGCGGTTGAGCGCGCCTTGATCCGCATCTCGCATCAGATTATCGAGAAAAATGACGGTGCGGGAAATCTGTGTCTTATTGGTATTAAAACGCGCGGTGTGCCTCTCGCAAAACGTATCGCCGCGAATATCCGTTCGATATCCGGCATCGAAATCCCCGTGGGCGAGTTGGACATCACCTTCTATCGCGACGACCTGACAGCTCTATCCGATATGCCTGTCGTCGGGGTTTCTGACGTTCCCTTCACGATCCGCGATAAGACCGTCGTTCTGGTTGACGACGTGATTTTCACGGGAAGGACGGCGCGGGCCGCGCTAGAGGCTGTCATGAATATCGGCAGACCGGCAAGGATACAGCTCTTTGCGCTAATCGACAGGGGCCATTCGGAGCTCCCAATTAAAGCCAATTTCGTCGGCAAGAATATTCCCACCTCGCTTTCTGAGGTAGTATCGGTTGAAATTAATGAGACCGATGGAAAAACGTGCGTCAGCATACTTGAAAGAGTTTAAAAATATAGGGAGGAAAAAATAATGGGTAACAACAAAACCAGCGCCGGCCGCGCAGCAATTATGAGTTTCCAGCACATGTTCGCTATGCTCGGCGCAACCATGCTAGTCCCTGTTCTTGCGGGCATGAGCATCTCAGTCGCACTCCTTTCCGCAGGCCTCGGCACCATCTGCTTCTATTTCATCACCAAGAAAAAGGTGCCGGTCTTTCTCGGCAGCAGCTTCGCGTTTTTACCGGCGCTCATAACAATCGTAGGCGGCGGTGAATTCGCCATAGGCTCCCCCGAATGGAGCCAGAGGATGGCCTGTGTAATGATCTCCATCATTCTCGCGGGATTCGTCTATGTCATATTCTCCGCAATCATTAAGGCCGTCGGCGTAAAAAAAGTTAAGAAACTGTTTCCTCCCATCGTGGTTGGTCCTGTTATAATCATTATCGGTATGATTCTGGCCCCTAAAATGTTCTGGAATAACATTCTTGCGAATTACCTTGTCGGCGGCGAAAACTTCGGCGCCTGGGGCCAATATATGGGTGATGCCGGCGTCGCGTGGAAACAGTGGTCGGCCGCAATTGTTACCGCTCTTTCCATTGTCCTTGTTAATGCATTGGCCAAACCGAAGAGTTTTCTCAAGGTAATCCCCATTCTTTTGGGCTTTATCGTAGGCTATATTTACAGCGCATTCATCGGGCTTGTCTCCATCAGTTTCTCCGGCGATATCTTCATCTTTCAGCAGGCCAAGGACGTCTGGAGCTTTTGGGGCAAGGACGGCCTCGGAAACATTGACGGCAGCATGCTCGTCTCCTCAATCCTTATGATTGTGCCTCTGGCTATAGTTACCTTCATGGAACATCTCGGCGACATCTCCGCAAACTCCGCGGTCTGCGGCAAGGACTTCATGGTTGATCCCGGCCTGCACAGGACAGTCCTGGGCGACGGTACCGCAACAATGCTCGCCGGCCTTCTCGGCGGCCCGGCGAACACCACTTACGGTGAGAACACAGCAGTCCTGGCCATCACTAAGAACTACAATCCCAGAAACCTCTTTATGGCTGCCTGCATGGCCGTCGTTTTGGGTATCTTTGTCCCATTCGGAGAAATTTTAAGTTCCATTCCCTCCCCTGTCATAGGCGGCGCCTCAATCGTCCTCTTCGGTATGATCTCCGCCTCCGGTCTGCGCGCTCTCGTCGAAGGCAAGGTTGACTTCGGCAACAGCAAGAACCTGATCGTCGTCTCCGTCACTTTAGCCATAGGCATCGGCCTCGGAGCCATGAGCCTCGCCGGCGATATCACCGGCCTTACCCAGCTCAAAATCATGATAGGCACCGTTGAGTTCTCTCCGCTCGCAATAGCCACTATTGTAGCTATCCTTCTCAACCTTATCATTCCTGACAGCAAGGAAGATGAGAGCGACAACGATGCGGCTCAGATAACCCTGACGTCAGCCGGTGCCGTTGACTACAAAGATTAATTTTCCGATATAAAACATTTCGAGCCGCGGAACTATACCGCGGCTCGAAATGCATAAAGACCATATATTATTACTATTTCAGTTTGTATTAGACCGGGAGATATTTTTGAATGTATCCATCATCCTGCCATAAAATCTACATAAGGTCAATTAAAAGCGCATTGCAGAAAATCATTTCCTGCAATGCGCACTTTCAAGGCTCCGCAGAGCCGAACTATTTTTGTGATTGCCGAAAAACAAGGTCTTTTTGCAATCAGCAGACTTTAGCTATCCATCCGCGTTTATCAGGTATTATACCCCACTGTACACCGGTGAGCTCGTCATACAGTTTCTGCGTAAGCTGCCCGATTTCTCCGCCGCCTATGACAAACTTATCATTTTTGTAGGCAATCTCACCGACAGGCGAGACAACGGCCGCGGTACCTGTGCCCCAGATCTCCTCAAGCGTACCGTTTTTCGCGCATTCAATGACCTCGTCGACACTTATCGGACGTTCCTCAACTGTATACCCCCACTCCCTCGCGACCTGGAGAATGGACTTTCTGGTTATGCCCGGCAAAACACTGCCCTGAAGTTCAGGAGTCACCACTTTGCCGGCTATTTTGAACATGATGTTCATCGCGCCGACCTCTTCGATATACTTCCTATGGATACCGTCGAGCCACAGGACCTGCGTATAGCCCTTTTCCGCCGCTCTCTCTCCAGCCCGGAGAGACGCCGCGTAGTTGCCGCCGCATTTGGTATAGCCCGTGCCGCCTTTCACCGCGCGCACATCCTCGTCCTCAATCATAATTTTAACAGGGTTCAGTCCCTCGGGATAATAGCTGCCCGACGGGCTGAGGATAATTGCAAAAATATATGTGTGGCTGGCGTGGACTCCGACATGTTCGTCGGTCGCAAATATAAACGGGCGGACATACAGACTCGCCGCTTCGGCAGTTGGTATCCAGTCTTTCTCAATCTCAATGAGTTTTTTAAGAGCCTCTATGCAAAAATCAACATCGACGGGCGGTATGGACATACGCTCGCCGGAGACGTTCATTCTCTTAAAATTCTCTTCCGGTCTGAAAAGCTGGACACCGCCGTCCTTCGTTCTATACGCCTTCAGTCCCTCGAATATCTCCTGCGCATAGTGAAATACCATGCAGGAAGGGTCAAGTACGAACGGACCGTAAGGTACGATTCTGGGATTTAACCAGCCCTTACCGGACTCGTAGTTCATGAGAAACATGTGGTCGGAAAAATATGTTCCAAAGGGGAGCTTATTCATATCCGGCTTTTGTTTCGGATTCTTTGTCAGTTCTATTCTGATTTGTTGCATTATGACAACCCCTTTTTTGATGATTGTATATTATAACAAATCAGTGAATTATTCGCAACAGTTTATTGCACCGATTAATAGCAATAAAGACAAATATATACAGCATAACAGACAAAATTCCCTAAGTTTGTCACATGGCTGTCTTACTCAGATGTTTTTCTTTATCTGTCTAATGGCGTTTTTCTCGAGCCTCGATACCTGCGCCTGACTTATACCTATCTCCTGTGCCACCTGCATCTGAGTCTTGCCCTCGTAAAAGCGCAGGTTCAGAATGTGTTTTTCCCTGTCGCCCAAGCGGGACATCGCCTCGTTTATAGCTATCTGCTCCAGCCAGTTTTCATCTGTATTTTTTGTGTCACCTATCTGGTCGATGCCGCAGACGGCATCGCCGCCGTCAGTGTAGATCGGTTCGTAAAGTGAGACCGGATCCATAATGGCATCCATTGCGGTAACAACTTCCGACCGCTTTATATCGAGGGCCTTTGCAATTTCGTCAACGGTCGGCTCGCGCTGGCTCTGGCTCATGAGACTTTCTTTCGTCTGAAGGACCTTATACGCCGTATCTCGTATGCTCCGGCTCACCCTTATCGGGCTGTTGTCGCGCAGATACCGGCGTATCTCCCCGATAATCATCGGAACGCCATAGGTGGAAAAACGGACGTTAAGGCTGGTGTCAAAATTGTCTATTGCCTTTATGAGCCCTATGCAGCCCACCTGAAACAGATCATCGGCGAGTTCCCCCCTGTTCGTGAATTTCTGGATGGCTGAAAGGACGAGTCGAAGGTTCCCGGATATGAGCTCCTCGCGCGCCTTTTTATCGCCCGCCCTGCTCCTTTCCAGAAGTGCCATCGTCTCTTCATTTTTCAGCACCTTGAGCCGCGCAGTATTTGCTCCGCAGATCTCAACCTTGTTCTGCAAAAAAAGACCTCCCTGAAATACCGACTTGCTCTGTCAGTATTTCCTAGGGGAGGTATTTTAATACGTAATCGTTATATTTGGTTTAGAGCTGGTTTATAATGCCCGCCTCAGGTATTCATAATAATTTTGTCTTTATATACAACTGCTTTGTTATCAGCAAAATGTTTATTTCCAGAAAATCATCTGGATTTAATATTGCGCCTCGCTGTTTGTTAAACAAAATCGTGAGCT
>JBFWIW010000066.1:0-15028 GCA_050253535.1 Oscillospiraceae bacterium | reverse complement strand
CGCAAAAAACAGATCAATCTTGCGTTAATTCGTCGATTTTTTCTTTAATGGCATGGCACCCATCTTTCCATTTCTCGGCTGCAGCATCATCTCTTTTGGATCGAGCCCTCCAATATCCATTTTTATAAGACTGCAACTTACATGTCATTAGTTTAATTTTGCTTTCTTTTGTCACGAAAAGCACCTCCAAATAATTAATTGAACTCATTATATCACAATTTGTCCGATTATGCAAAAGGGGGTAATCCAATGAAACTGTTACGAGACGTAGAGCAACGCAGTACCCGCCGGTACATACCAACCTTTAACAGCTTAAGCAACAAGATTTTGGGTTCAACGGGTTACGCCGCCTTCGCAATGATTTAACAATTTAAGGCGGATATTACTTGCAGACAGTGACCTCCCCGAGGGTGTTTTGATATACTGTTACGAGGTGGTTTGAATGCGGACGTCTGATATAATTGACGCGATGGAACTTTCCGCTGAAGCATACCGGGAAGTACAGCCTGTTTTCCCGGGCGGTTCTCTTACCGTTATAGATGATCCGAAGACTGGCGTGCAATGTTACCTGCGCAGGACAAGCGGCTGCCTGCTTATAACCTTCAGGGGATCGAATTCCGCTCAGGACTGGAAAACGAACTTCGCCTTCCGGAAGAAATGCATACCGTATGGGAACGCGGCTTCAAAAATAAGAGTACATACCGGATTCCTTGAGGCGTATAAATCCCCCGCTGTGAGAGACGTTATTCATCGAGCGGTAGCGGGCGGCGTTAACCGGGTGAGAATATTTGGACATTCACAGGGCGCGGCGCTCTCCATTCTGTGCGCGGTTGATCTGGAATATAATTATCCGGACAGAGACTATGAGGTTATGCTGTTCGGGTCGCCGCGCGTGGGAAACGGCGCCTTCCGGAAATCTTACAACAAGAGAGTATTCAATACTATGCGCGTAGAAAACGGAAACGATGTCGTGACTAAGGTTCCGTTTGCCTGTATGGGGTACCGCCACGTAGGTATGGGGATACATATCGGATGCCCGAGAATACTAGGGGCATTCTCATTTAAGGACCACTATCCGCAGGCCTATTACAGAAACTTATTCGAAAAGTTTTTGCCGCAATTCCCGGCGGAGGACTGCCGGCCTTATACTAATTTCACTGACTCTATCCGAAACTAGCATTAATACGGTGCGGCGGTCTTAATAGATCTCCCCAATTACAGAGACGGCGTCTTTGACCTGAAAGCGGGTCATAGGCGCCGTCTCTATCCTCTAATAAAGCTCCCTCAGCACGAGGTCGGTCTCGCCGGGATTCAGGCCGAGCTCTATGCGGAGAACTTTTTTGTTTTTGGCGATCTCCCGCCGCACCATATCGCGCAGTTCCGTGCCCCCGTGGTAGCCGTGGATGACGCGTATGCGGTATACGCCGCTGCCTGCCCGCTGCAGCTTGTTCTCGATACAGAGCTTCGCCTGGCGCTTCGTCATGCCGTGGACGTCGACCTCTATAATTCCCGATGGTGAGGGAAATCCTGCCGTCATTTCAAGTCTTCCTTTCAGCCGTGCAGATAATTATCTATGATACCGACGACGCCGGCCTTCCCTAAGCCTCCGGCCTTTGTTACGACCTCAAAACCGCTGCCATCGCGCAATACTGTGGATGCGACGACGCCCGGGGCGACCTCTGTGTGCGGGATAACGCCGATGCCGCCGAGCTTGTCTATGACCGCGAGGAGTGTGTCGCCGCCGAAAACGGCGAGATTTTGTACGGCGCCGGACGCCATGACTTCTTTGACAACGGCGCTCATGGAACCGGCCACCTTCGTGGGTATGGCCTTTGGATCAATGCATTTTTCTGCGGCAAACTTATCCGCGTCTGCCATCTCGCTGCTTTTTCCTAAGGCGCGGAGTATAATCCGCCCGCCGCTATTTAACCCGTTTATGATATTTTGCGCGGCCTTGCTTCGCGCCATGTCTCCTTCGGGCCCGCCGCCGAGCTTTTGCAGGGGGGTCAGCGCTATACTCTTATAGCCGAATGCTTCAGCCGCGTCGAGCTGGTCCAGCGAGACCTGATTCACACTGCCGGAGACTAAAAGGACGCTTCCGCCGTGCGGCTTTACGCTGAAATCGGCCTTAGGCAGCGCCAGAAGACCCGGAAGCTTTTCGGCAAACCCGGCGCAGCCGGCGAGGACGCGAAGCTTTCCCTCCTGCTTTAAGGCCCAGCCGACGAGATCAAGGTCCTCGTCCGTTTCGGAATCGAAGACATAGATACAGCCCGGCTCTGAAAAATGCGCCCTTCCGCAGCAGACGAGCGGCACATATATCGCCTTCATGTTTGACTGGAGGGCGATAATATCGGTCACGCTGCTGAGTGTGACCGGGTCTATCGGGTCCTTCGAGATCAAAGTTTCACCGAGCGGAACGCCCGAAACATACTGAACGCCGTCCTTCGTTGTGCGGTTGTTTTTGGGATAAGCGGGGACGAACATAACGGTCTCGCCGCAGGCTCTCGAGATTGCCTCGAGCTCCGCGCCGATGTTGCCGCGCAGGGTGGAATCGGTCTTTTTATATATGCAGGAGACGCCAAAGCGGTGGGCCCTTTCGGCGAGCTCGAATACGCGTTCATAGGCCGCGCCGGGAGTGATATGGCGGCTCTCGGTGTCGACGGAGAGCACTTCGATGTCGTTCCCGAGGGATGCAAAATCGATTTTAGGATCGGTGGTGACAAGGGTCTTTGCCCCCTGTTTTGAAAACTGGACGCCCGTGTCCAAAGCGCCGGTGAAATCGTCCGCTATAATGAGAAGCTTCAGCATGTTTATGGGTTCCTCCATAGAAAGCCGGGAAGCGCAGAACGCGCTCCCCGACATTAGTTTGATGTTTTACGGCGGGGTTCTTGGCTATTTCTCCGGATAGACCATAATCTTGACGATATCGCCTTTTTTCTGGTCCAGCATGTCAAGGCCTTTCTGTGTCTCGCTGAAGGGGAGCTGTTGGGTAACGCAGAGGGAGAGGTCGAGCCCTCCGTTCACCATGTCCATCGCTTCCTTAAAGTCACGGTTCTGGTAGGTCATGGCGCCTATGAGCCGCTGTTCATTGAACACGAAGCCGTAGGTATAGACGGGTATCTCCCTTGTTATCATTGCGACGAGACAGACCTCGCCGCGACGCTTCGTCATCGACGATGCCTGGTCGATGATGTTGGGCGCTCCGGCAGCCACGAGCGTAACGTCTACGCCGCGGCCGTTTGCCTCCGTAATGACCTTAACGGGGTCTTCTGATATCGGGTCTACGGCCAGGGCGGCGCCGTGCTTAATTGCCATCTCACGGTTAAAGGGGGCGGGGTCGGTGCAGTATATCTTCTTATAGCCCATCTCTCGCGCTACAATGAGGCAGAGAAGCCCGATGGTCCCCGTGCCGAGTATGGCGATGGAATCGCGCTTCGGCTCGTCTATACGGCGCATGGCGTGGACGGCTACGGCGAGCGGCTCGACAAGCGCACCCATCTCATAGCTTATACCGTCCGCTATTTTGAAAACGGTCTGTTCCGGGGCAACGAAGTATTCGGCAAAGGTGCCGCACCACTTTGGCGTTCCCGGGACGATTTTGGACGTACAGAGGTTTTGGAGATCCTCTTTGCAGAACTCGCACGCATTGCACTCGACGTGCGGCAGGACAGTCACGCGGTCGCCCGGTGCAAACCTGGTCACGTTTTTGCCGACGGAGATGATATCTCCGGCAAGCTCATGTCCCAGGACGGCGGGGGGCTGGCGGAACGGGTGCGTCCCCTTGAAAAGATGCAGGTCGCTCCCGCAGACACCGGCTATTTTGACCTTTATAAGTACTTCCCCATCACCCATACGGGGTATGGGGTGCTCTCTTATTTCGACCTTGTAGGGCTCGGTGACCATTGCCACTTTCATGGTATCCATAATGGGCCTCCCTTACGGGATGAGGATCATCTTTCCGGGAGTCCCGGCGATGATATCGTCAAAAGCCTTCTGATAGTCCTTGAGGGGGTAAATGCCGCCGACGACGGGGTCGAGAGAGAAACCTGGGGTCGCGAGTATCTGGGCGCACTCGTCCCATGTTTCGTACATGAGGCGGCCGGTCACGCCGGTGACGAAGGCCTCCTTATAGATAATAGCGTCTGAGAGATTCAGGGTGACGTCTTTGGCGGGCAGGCCGACGATTACGAAGGTGCCGTTTTTGCGAAGGGCGGCAAAGCCGGAACGGATAGCCTGTTCGTTTCCGGTGTAGTCGATGACGACGTCGGCGCCGATACCATCGGTCGCGTCCATGACGGCCTTCACGACGTCTTCGTTTTTGGAATTAATGACAAGGTCCGCGCCCATCTTCTTCGCGACGGCGAGCTTAGCGTCAAAAATGTCAACGGAGATGACTTCTTTCGCGCCCATGACCTTGGCGGCGCCCGCGGCCATTATGCCGATGGGACCCGCGCCGTAAATGAGCGTGTTTTTACCCTTCACATTGCCGACGGAGACGCCGTGCACACCGACGCCCATGGGTTCGAGCATCGCGCCCTTTTCATAGGAGACGGAGTCCGCGATCTGATAGACGCAGTCCTTGGGAAATGCTATGTACTCGGCAAAGCAGCCCGGCGCGTGCACACCGATGATTTTCATGTTGGCACAGTTGTGACGGCGGTTGGATTTACACATGTAACAGTTATTACATGGGATATGCGTCTCACCGGCCACGCGGTCGCCGACATTGTATTCCTTCACATTTTCGCCGACCTCGACGATGTCGCCCGCAAACTCATGACCGAAGACCATGGGGAGGGGGAATCTCTCCGCCGCCCAGGGCGTCCAGGGGAGGATGTGCATATCCGTACCGCAGATAGCCGCGGCTCTCACTTTTACGAGTACGTCGTTGGGGCCGACTTCAGGGATAGGCAAATCAGTCCTCCACTCCGCGCCCGGCTCGGGTTTTGATTTATAAACGCCGCACATTGTACCTTTCATTTCCAAATCTCCTTCATAAAAATATTAAAAATATTTACTTAAGATGAAACTTGTTTATGGCCATCAGCAGCCCGCAGTCAATCGCGTCGAGAAGGCTCTGTTCGTTCGCTCTGCCCTCGCCGGCCTTGCCGAAGGCTGTGCCGTGGTCAACGGACGAACGGATGATCGGCAGGCCGATGGTGCAGTTGACGCCGCTCATGGAGGTGTACTTGTTTGTTTTGAGGTCGAGTTTGAAGCCGTCGAGCTTCAGTGGAATGTGCCCCTGATCGTGGTACATCGCGACGACGACGTCGTACTGGCCGGCCATGCACTTGACAAACACCGTGTCGGGTGGGACGGGGCCGTCCACGTCCATACCTTCGGCTTTGGCCTTCTCTATAGCGGGAATTATGGCCTTTGCCTCCTCGTCGCCGAAAAGGCCGTTTTCGGAGCAGTGTGCGTTGAATCCGGCAACAGCAATTTTGGGCGCCTTATAATCGAGAAGCTTTAATCCCTCGTCGGCGAGCTTAATAACGGTGTAAACCCTCTCCTTTGTTATGAGGTCGCACGCCTGCCTCATAGAGACATGCGTTGTGCAGTGGATGACTTTAAGCTTGTCCCCTATGAGGAGCATACCGTAGTCCTTCGTGTGGGTGAGGTCGGCATATATCTCCGTGTGCCCGGAATAATGGAAGCCCGCGAGGTTAATGGCTTCCTTGTTAATAGGGCCGGTGACGGTCGCGTGGAGCCTTCCCTCCATCGCAAGGTCTATGACCTTCTTGACATAGTAGAAAGAGGCCCTCCCGCAGAGTTCCTGAACTTTTTTATACTCCCATGATCCGGGAGCGAGGAAACCCATGTCTATGAGGTCTACGGTACCGAATTCGCCCTTCGCCTCCTCCGGCTCCTTAATGACATTAAATTTGAGGTTCGTGTGGGAAAACCCGTTCGCGTCCTTCATGGCCTCATAGTCACCGACGACGATGGGGAGGCATTTGTCGTAAACCTCCTTTTTCGCAAGTGACTTTACAGCTATTTCGGGGCCGACGCCAGAGGGGTCGCCCATGCTTATTCCAATTATCGGTCTCATTAATACTTCTCCTTTATTTTTTGCTTAAGCAATTAAGCTTTTTTACTTTGCGTGTCCGGGCGTGACCGCGGGCCAGGTTGGGACTTTTCCGGAGAGCACCTCGTCGATCCCCATGGCGGCATGCAGTCCCATCCGGTCGGCACTCTCACGCGTGAGCGCTGCCGAGTGCGGCGATACTACGACATTCTGCAGTCTTAATATCGGGTCGTCCCGCTCCGGGGGCTCGTTTGCGAACACATCGAGACCAGCGCCTGCAATCCTGTTTTCCGAGAGAGCCTCCACCATGTCTTCTTCATTGACCACATCGCCGCGGGCCATGTTTATGATGAAAGCGGAGGGCTTCATAACGCCGAAGAGCTTTTTGTCGACAATCCCTCTGTTCTGCGGCGTTGACGGGATGTGGAGCGAGATAAAGTCGGACTTTGCGAAAAGGGTGGCGATATCATTCACGTATGCGATGTCCGGATCTTTATTTTCGGGCCGGAGGTAGGGGTCGAAGGCAATGACTTTCATTTCCAGCCCATATATCGCTTTTTTTGCGACAAGTCCGCCGATCCTTCCGCAGCCCAGAAGGCCCAGAACCTTGCCGCAGATCTCAGTGCTCTTAATACGTTCGCGGATGCCGTAGTCGCCCGCTCTGACCGCCGCGTCAAAAGATACTGTGTGCTTGGCGCACGCCAGGATCAGCGAGAGGGTTTGCTCGGCTACCGACATGATGTTTGACTGCGGACCGAACGTGACCCATATGCCTGCTTCCTGGGCTGCCTTAAGGTCGATTTTGTCGAGGCCTATTCCGTGCTTGCTTATCACTTTGAGCCTTTTTCCGGCGCGTATGACACTGGCCGTTATGCTCTCGTTTCTGGCTAAAAGGCCGTCGCATTCCGCCACGTCCTCCATCAGTGTTTTCTCGTCTGTGCCGCGGCCCATCCTCAGCGTATACCCTCTCGTGCGCAGGTATGCCTTGCCGGGCTCGGATATATCGGTTGGGATAAGGATCGTTTTGTTCATTTTGATAGTCCTTCACAGTTCTGCAGTTTTAACAGGCACGCATGCTTTTTTAATTAACGCCGATAGTCGCCGAAACATCTCATTTTAAAAGGCCAGCCGATTTTGTGCTCCATTTTGAAACAATATCGAAGAACTGCTTGCTGCGTACTCTCAGCATATCGCAAGGTGTTTGATTTTGCAAGACTAATTTACCGGATTTATGCGTTTTCCTTATTTTTTCGCCATAGCGTGCTGCGGCTGATGCCGAGCCTTTTTGCGGCTATTGACTGATTACCGCCCTCCTCACAGAGGACGCGGCGTATGATTTCGGCTTCGATCTCATCGAGGTTTTGACCGCGGGAGATACATATATCCGCGGGTGTTGAAGTGCACCGCCGGTGCTCCAGTACACTTTTCGCGGCCTCAGGACTGATATACGGCGAGCGTGAGGTTATGACGAGCTCGGTCACCACCTCTCTGAGCTCGCTGATGTTCCCGTACCACGGGAAGGCGGCGAGTATCTTAAGTGCCTCCGGGTCGAGCGCCACAACCGCTTTGCCGTAGCGGTCATTTGCCTCCGATATCATGAGACTCGATATGTCGCCGATGGCCTCCTTGCGTTCACTCAGCCTCGGCAGGCGGATGGAAAAGGCTGAGAGACGCCGCGCGAGAGAGGGGCATGTGCTTTTGCCGCGTAAGGCATCGGGAGAGAGTGAGGAAGAGGCGAGAGTCCGCCAGCCCATTAACTTTCCGTCTTCGCAGAGCGCGGAGAGGAGCGCGTCGGTCCATTTTTCCGGGACGTCCTCAATATTTTTTAGATACAGAGTTCCTGCGGGAAACATGCTGAGTATCGTCTCGTCGGCGGCGAGGAGCGCGGTCCAGCTGCCATCCGGCATGACTGAGCAGTCCGCTGTTAAAAATTTCTCGCTTTTTTGCCCGCCGGACAGATGTATGGCGTAGGCGAGGGCGGTCTTCCCCGTTCCCTTTGCGCCCCAGATATAGAGCGGGGCATCGGTAGCGCCAAAGGATTCAGCACGCTCTATGGTTGAATGAAACGGTTCGTCATTTGCCGAAAATGCGGAAAACGGGGCAGTTTCGCCGATCCGGCCCTCTTTAAAAGTAATGCCTGTCGGCGCACCGTCCGCAGCCCTCAATATAAGACGCGCCGTAACGAGTTCAGAGGCGCTGTCAAGGGAGACGGCCTCCGCCCGCCACTGCAGGCCGCCGGATTCCACGACACGCCGAACCGGTGAGCCGCCTGAAAAATTTCGGGCCATATCGGCGACGGGGGAGTCATTCGTACCCCAGGAAAAAATCGTTTTTCCCCCGTCCGTCAGTGCACCGGCAGGGCACGTGGCACGCAGTGCCTTCTCCAGCAGAGCGGAACGGCGTTTTTCTACGGAGAGGCAGTCATAGATTCTCGTGGCCTCGTCCAGCGCCTTTAAAATGCTCTCCCGGCCGGAGGTCACAAGTATTCCGTTCATCCCGCGGCGGCGCGCCGCCATTACGGTGACATTGTCTCCAATTATTATCGAATACCCCTCGCGCATGAGCCTGTCCATCATCGATCCGACCTCGTGTTCATCGCCGACAGTGAAGATCTCGAGGTCACTGCGCAGAAGCTCGCATACGACGGAAGCTCCGTCTGTTATCTTCGAAAAACCGACTATTGCCGCTTTTCCGGAATTGCCCTGAGCCAACTTTATGACCCGTACGAAATCGTATCCGGAGACTTCCACATTTACCACGGGCAGGGGAAACGCCGCTTCCAAAAGCTCGGAGGTCCCTCCTCTGGACATGATGACGTCGAAGCCCGTTTCGATCACCGCGCGCGCAGCTTCGACCCCCTCGCCGAGATCGCCCGACACGTATGTGACCGTAAACTCCTCCGTTACGGAGACGATGGAACTGACCGCCTCGGCAAATCCCTCATATGGAGATACCACAAGTATTCGCATTTTACCGGACTCTGGCATTCGTGCCGCCCCCTGTGAGTTCTATTTATGTACATAATACCGCGTTATAAGGCCGGCGTCCATATCATTATTAATATTGTGTGCCATTTTGAAGCGTTTTACCGGAGCATAAAGGATCTCGTGCCATACGGTGCAGACCTATGCCCGATTTTCCTTGTCAATTTTTAGTTGTACTATTTGCTTCAGGAAGGCCTGGTGTTTTTAATGCGATTTCATATGCAGAATAGAGAAAGCGCGTTCCCGTGCCCCGGAAACGCGCTTTCTCTATATTTTTTTTATAATAATCCGGCTGCATTTTTATTTTTGCGTCCGATTATCCACTGGGCTTTTTTACACTGTCCGCTTCCCCTGATCGGGACACGTATTATCTTCCGGCTTATCGCAAAATGAAGGAAATTTGCGATTTATTAGCCGTGGTTCTTTGCCCTGACATTGCCCCGCTCGCGGAACAGCAGCGAAATGCACCATATTCCCGCAAGGCAGATCAGTGTATAGACAACTCTGCTCGCTGCAGCGGTTTGACCGCCGAAAATGGCCGCAACGAAATCAAATCTGAAAAGACCTATGCAGCCCCAGTTGAGCGCGCCTATTATTGTTAAAATCAATGAAGTCCGATCCATATACGTACCTCCTTTCACAAATTGTTAAATCAGTTGTTTCCAATATTACTGACCGGCATTTTGGTTCTGATTCTGGCCCTGTGCCTGGCCGGACTGTTTATTCTGATTAATCCCGCTTATTATCTGCGGAATCTTGTCCATCAACGTGCTTACGTTAGAGCTCATCGGCAGCATCGAGACATTGCCCTGGTCGATTACAATAATGGCGTCGGTGCTGAGCTTTGCTCCGAGGCCGAGTGCGCCTGCATCGGAGCCGGATGAGCCCATTGCGGTACCCATGCTCGCAGTGCTGCCCTGTTTTCCGTTTCCCATAGCGGTGTTTCCTCCGCCATAGCCTACGGTGATAGAAACAACGGGCAGAAACGTCTTATCACCCTGCGTGACGGGCTTGCCGATAATTCCCTCGTTTTGAGTGAAATTTTCAAGACTATGAAACAAAGAATTGACATTTTCAGTTAAATTTGACGAGTTCATAATTTTTTCTTTCCTTTGATTTTTTAAATTTGAGTTTGATTAAATTTACCATGGTCTTTCCCGCATTTAAATCAGAGCTTGCTTCTATTCTCAGATATTCTTTTGAAGGGATAAACTCGGGGTGCTGCTCCAATTCTCTGACGTTAATAAGCGAACTGATAAAACTGACGGCTCCGTAGAATATCCCCGTGAGATGGGGGCTGTTCAGTCCATAAAGAGTTCTGATACAGGTATCCTGAAAACTCAATGCCTTCAGAACAATTTTGCCAGAGCCCCTTTTATTCGCGAGAAATTTGGAGACTATTTTCATATTGAATATGAAAACGGAGATATGCGCCCTGATGCCGATTATGTTCACTTCAATTTTCAGGATAGACAGCCATTTCATCAGCAGATGCATGTCCATGGCATCGCTGTCAAGCAAGAAAGACACTTTAACAGGGTACGCAAATGTCAAAAAAATAATTGCCGCTATTAGAATTACCAAAAGAATAACAAAATACATATGAGGCTACCTCAAACATATTTTTAGCCTTACATCGGTTTTTTATCAAATAAACAATTTGGAAAACAAAATTTAATTATATTTCGAAAAATGTTTTACCCTGCGGCCATTGCAGTGAGGATATTTTATGATATTGATTTTGTATCGATGCCGGTATTTCCGGTATATAAACCTGCCGAAATGTAAATTATAAAATTTATTGGGGGCGGTGCTATGCCTAAAACCGGTATCGGGATATCAGTTATACGAAAAGAAGCCTGCGATAAAGTCACGGGAGACGCCAAATACACAAATGATTATATTTCGGTTGGCACGCTCACCGCAAAAATGGTGGCGGCGACCTGCGCCCACGCTGAGATACAGGAAATCGACACTTCTGAAGCTTCGGCCCTGCCCGGTGTGAGAGCGGTTTTGACCGGGGACAGCTTCCCCGTCCTTTGCGGGCCTCTTTTGGAGGATATGCCGCCTCTCGCCAGGGGCAGGGTGAGATATTACGGGGAGCCCGTCTCGCTGGTGGTAGCCGACAGCGAATTTGCGGCGGCTATGGCCGCGTCGCTGATAAAGATAAAATATAAGCCGCTGCCGGTATTAAGTTCGCCTCAAACGGCGATAGAGCCGGGGGTGGTTATTCTGCATGAAAATAACGGAAATTACAAGGCGGTCGTGGAGGACGTATACCCCGAGCCCGGCACGAACATCTGTGACAGGAAGCAGATCAGAAAAGGAGACATCGCAAAGGGTTTTGCTGAAAGCGATATCGTTATGAAGGCGAGCTTCAGCCTTCCAAAGTCCGATCATATTGCCATGGAGACGAGGACCGCGCAGGCTAAAATCTCAGCCGACGGGACCGTTTTTATCCGGTCGTCCTCCCAGGCTCCGCACGGAATAAAAAAACTTGTGAGCAGGGTTTTCGGTATTGAGGAGGGTAAGGTCATTGTGGAAGTGCCGCTCGTAGGCGGAGGCTTTGGGGGGAAGGCTCCCGTTCAGCTTGAGCTTCTGGCTTACATGGCGTCAAAAGCCGTCGGCGGCAGGGCGGTCCGGATCGTCAATTCCAGAGAAGACGATATCGTATCCTCCCCCTGCAGGATGGGGCTTGAGGCAACTGTAAAGCTCGGCGCGGCGAAAGACGGCAAGCTTAAGGCCGCAGAGATGACCTTCCTTGTCGATACGGGGGCATATTCGGACATAGGGCCGAGGCTTGCAAAGGCGATCGCCGTAGACTGCACCGGCCCGTATAATATTGAAAACGTCAGTTGCGACTGCCTTTGCGTGTATACCAACAACCCCTATGCGACGTCGTACCGCGGCTTCGGCCATGCCTCGCATGCCTTTTGCGTTGAGCGGATGCTGGACAAGCTGGCCCATGCGCTGCGGATGGACCCCGCTGAAATCAGAATAATCAATTCTCTTATGCCGAACCAATTGACGCCGACCCAGGTGAAAGTGACGGCGAGCAACCTCGGAAATCTCCCTTCGTGCATTGACCAACTGAAAGCCCTGATAAACTGGGATGAGGGGACAAGAATCGATATGGGAGGCAATAAAATCCGCGCAAAGGGAATTGCCTGCTTCTGGAAGACCTCCGATTCACCGACCGACGCCGTTTCGGGAACATTTATATCCTTTAATACCGACGGGAGTATAAACCTAAACTGCGGGTGCGTCGAATATGGCCCGGGCATGAAGACGACATTAGCTCAGATATTGTCCGAGAAGCTGAACATGGACATTGACCATATCCATGTCAATATGGACGTGAACACAAAATACAGCCCGAAACATTGGAAGACGGTCGCGAGCATGACTACCTACATGGCGGGCCGCGCCGTCCTGCGGGCCGCCGAAGATGTGATAAAACAGCTGAAAAGTCTTGCGGCCGTTGTGCTCAAATATCCGCCTGAGGATTTGGAAATTGAGGATGAGAAGGTGTTTTTGAAAAGCGACCCATCCATTTTTCTGCCTTTTAAGGCGCTTGTGCACGGTCATCAGTATCAGAGCGGGAATTCGGTGGAAGGGCAGATACTCGGCCGCGGGAGCTTCATAATGGGGGACCTGAACTATCTTGACAGAGAGACCGGCAAAGGGAAGGCGGGACCGTACTGGACTGTCGGGGCGCAGGCTGTTGAAGTTGAATTCGACACAAAGGAATATACCTATCGCCTCCTGAGAGCCGCCACGGTGATTGACGCGGGCAAAGTTATAAATCCGGCAATGGCCGAGGCTCTCGTAAAAGGCGGGATGTGCATGGGCCTCGGGCTTGGAAGCCGCGAGTACTTTCAGTACGGTTCCGGAGGGAATGTGCTGGATACCAGCCTCAGAACGTATAAGGTGATGCACTTCGGAGAGACCCCAGGGTATCTTGTGGGGTTCGTTGAGACCCCCGAGGTTGATGCTCCGTACGGAGCGAGGGGAATTGCGGAGCACGGGATCATTGGGATCCCGGCGGCGCTGGGGAATGCCCTTTCAGCCGCTTCCCGGGCGGAGTTGGATGAACTGCCGCTCCTGCCGGAAACAATCTGGAGGATAAAGACCGGAGGTTAAGAGGTAAGTCGAAGACTTTCAACACGATTTTTGCGGCAAGGCGCATGTGAGGTTACTATGATACCTTTTGATTTTGAATACTACAGGCCGGATTCTATAAAAGAAGCGGTCGATGTTTTTTATACACTAAAGAATGACGGTAAATCGCCGGTTTACTATGGCGGCGGCAGTGAACTTATCAGTATGGCCAGAGTGGGGAACGCCTCTTTCGACGCGGTTGTCGATATCAAAAATGTCCCGGAGTGCAGAGCGATGGGTGCCGAAAACGGTAAATTGATTTTGGGCAGCGCGCTTACATTGTCCGATATATCAGAATCAAGACTGTTCCCGCTTATGGAGAAGACCGGCGGAAGGATCGCGGACCACACCATGCAGTGTAAAATCACTCTGGGAGGAAACCTCGCCTCATCGATAATTTACCGTGAGACGGTACTGCCGCTGCTTTTGTCGGACGCCAAACTGACAGTTGCAAACAGGGACGGGATCAGGGAATACAATATGTCCCAGACCTTTCGGGAAAGGCTTTTACTGCAAAGCGGAGATCTGCTAGTAAGAGCCGCGGTGGCCATGGAATACACCACGGCACCGTTTATTCACGTCAAAAAAACAAAAAACGAGAAGATCGACTACCCGCTTATTACGGCCGCAGCATTAAAAAAAGACGGATTCATCCGGATAGCCTTCAGCGGACTTGCATCCTTCCCGTTCAGGGACTGCGGCCTTGAAAACATTCTGAACGACGGCAGTCTGAGCTTCAGGGAACGGGCTTTAAAAATCGGCGAGTCTTTGAACGGGATATATTTGAACGACCTATCCGGCTCGTCCGAATACAGAAAATTTGTTCTGATGAATACTCTTGAAAACATACTTGAAACAATGAAGGACAGGTAGACATGTTTGTTTTAAACGAGCGGAAAAATATAACGCTGTCCGTTAACAACGAGGAACATGAAGTCTTTATACGCCCCTCCGATATCCTGCTTGATACGCTGAGGGATCAGCTCGGACTCACGGGCGCAAAACCGGGCTGTGAAAACGGAGATTGCGGCGCATGTACCGTGCTGATCGACGGATGGCCTGTAAAATCTTGTCTTATGCTCACGGCAGAGGCGATAGGGAAGCGAATCACCACGGTGGAAGGGCTGAAAAATGCCCCCATACAAAGGGCGTTCATTGAGAAATATGCCTTTCAGTGCGGCTACTGCACGTCCGGTTTTTTGATGGTCTGCCATGCTTTGGCGAACATCCATCCGCAGCCGTCCGACATCGTTATCGACGAATGGCTGCAGAGCAACATCTGCCGCTGTACGAGTTATGAGGAGATCGGAAATGCGATAAGGGCTGTTTTATCAGGTACGTTATGATATGGTATCATATTTTCTTTCGGAGTTTTCCTATTATCAAAACGATAATAGGAATGAGATAGCAAAAAGCAATGTTGACTAAAATCGCAACGTTTTCAGAAAATATCTCTAATTCATATCTGTTTGTAGCTAAATACAGGCTTCCCGCATAACCGAGCAGAATTATCGGAGAGCCAAAGTATTTAATAACCGACACATTGAAAAGCTTTTTCCCTATATTTGCTATAATCTTGGCAAATACTGTGATAACAATGAAATCTGATATTACCCATGCCGACAGGAGTACGGCCTCGAACCTGTCGAACGACTGCATAAAGTTTATCAGTTTTGTAGCGTTGAAGAAGGGGAGCGGCATTCTCTCCGCGTTTTTATAGCCCAATGATCCTACAACGGTGATCATCATCAGCATCGTCATTATGGCGAGGTACCAGATGGCCTTTTTACTGTGTTTTTTTATTTCATTTTTATTTTTAATGTTATCACCCAAAAAGAACAGTAAAGTGATATACCCC
>JBFWIW010000065.1:9724-15863 GCA_050253535.1 Oscillospiraceae bacterium | reverse complement strand
CCCGTGCCAGCGAGTACATGGATTGGCCGCTTGTTACCGTATGCGCCGTCAGATCCCCGGGGATCACTATGGTCTGCCCTATTACAAGCGAGTCGGCGTTTGGCAGTCGGTTAACGTCGGTTATCTTTTCAGCCGGAATGCCGTATTCTTTTGATATTTTATATATATTGTCGCCCGGCCGTACTACATGTATGATCAAATTTATCACTCTCCAATAAAAGTTAAATTTTAAATTGCCCACTATTATGTTATGCTAAAATACCTGATGCGTATAAGTACAGACCAAAAATACATGTATTTTTTAACTGTGTGCGGCCTGGCCGTCACAAGACCAATGCACCCAACCACCTAATATAAACAAAAAATGTTTTTCCGACGGCATGCATGGCGAAAATGACATTTAATATGACAGTTTTTTGTTTCAAACAAAGAGCACGCTGAAAAAAACTCAGCGTGCTCTTTATACATGTATTTTAGATGTCAGGCGGTGAATAAGAAATTCATTGCAAATATGTCCGGTCTCATGGACGCTGTTCTTCAAGCGGCCCTGTTATGGATATGCAGATACAAGAAGCTATCTCCGGATCTCCGTAACTTTTTGTACGAAAGTATGCCGGACCGGCTCCCATGTCACCTTTTTGAACAGCGCGGCAATTGCAATGGGGAGGTAGGTGATCATAAAAATCGGAAATGAAAAAAGGTACTGGATTTTCTTAAGCCTACTGCAGTAGATCTGTTTTCTCTCCGATACCATAGTGATGAGGCCAAAGAAAAAAAGCGTCAGATATATATTTCGAAAACTTGCCCAGATGTCGTATATAGCTGCGATCGCTATCGCATTATGGTCGAAAGCAAGACCGTATATCATCGCAGAGAAGTTCAAAAGGAGCAGAGACAGCGTGAGCAGGGTTGCCGGCGCAATTGTCGCCAGCATATCGAAGCACTGAAAACTCCTGTTGGACCAACATCCGCGCAGCATCCCTAGCCCATATCGGCGCATAACCTGATAAAAACCCTTAGTCCATCGCATTCTCTGATTCCAGGATGCTTTAAAATCAACAGGCTGTTCATCGTACAGGATAGCCGTTTCACAGTAACCTATAACTTCATTGTGTATCACTTTGTCAACTGTAAATTCGATGTCCTCGGTCAACAGATTGTACTTCCATCCGCCGTCATCTTTAATTATTTCGCTGGATACTAAAAAACCTGTGCCGGAAATCGCACAGCTAGTGCGGCAGATCATTCTTGCACCGTTCAGATACTTGGACTCGCGCAAAAACCAGAGGCCATACCCGGCCGATATCCAGTTATAACCCAGATTCTTGGAATTTCTGTAGCTCGTAACGACGCGGTAACCGTTGTCAAAAACAGCATTGATCTCTCTGACGTAGTGCTCGTCCAGTACATTGTCTGCGTCAAAAACAAGATAGCCCTCATAGCAATCTATGCCGCACAAGTCGTCAATCTGTTTAAAAGCGAAATTCAGGGCGTAACCCTTGCCGACCTTCTGTTTGTTGTACCTTATAAAAACGGTTGCTCCGTGCCTCCGTGCCACTTCCGCTGTCTCATCCGTACAGTTATCAGCCACGACGAATACATCCAGGAGTTCTTTCGGATAATCCTGTGACTTAATACTGTCCAAAAGTTCACCGATTACCCGGCTTTCATTTCTGGCCGCGATCAGGACGGCATATTTATGAAGCTTCTTTGCCTTCCGCCGCGGCATTTTTTTAATAAATCGCACGCCTACATATACGAACTGATATGCGTAACATAAGCAGAACAAAACGAATATCAGGTGGTTCAGGCCATCAAGCCATTGTACCATAAAAAGCTGCCTTTCAAATTTATTGCCGGTCACTTTTGCCGGCGGTTTTATGAATTACTTCAACGTATAGTACAGCTTAACTGCATTATCAAATAAATTATTATTAAAATTTTAAAAATTTTAATAATTAATGTAAAATACTGTAACTATAGTAAATACGGCAAAAATATCCGTATTATTCAGTGAATTGTGTCTATATATAATAATTAGGCCTGAAATTCTTAGGCGCCGCAGCGGAACGATAAGTTGACAAGTGTTGCATAAAAGAATATATTCTAGTTATCAAGTGCAATATTGGAGTATTTTTACATCAGACTTTCGTGATTTCAGAAGAAGGCATATTTATCATGCCCAAATTAAAAAGGACAAAAACGATATTGGCTGTTGTAATACCGGCGGTAATTCTAATTGCTGTATATTATTGTCTGAATGGTTATATGAAGTCACTGGCCTTAGAGCCGAAAGAGAATGATACTTCTGATATATCCGGGCAGAATCCCGATATCATAAGCCAGACCCCGGCCTCGTCCTTGACATCAGCATCCTCCTCAGTTTCGGAGTTAGATTCGATAGTATATGAAAATACTGAATATGGATTCAGCTTTAGTTTGCCTGCAGACTGGAAAGGTTATACGATTATAAGCAGCAAGTGGGAAGGATCGGCTGCCGATGAGGATTCCGGCGAAAAAGTTGTTGAAACCGGCCCTGTAATATCGATCAGGGATCCCCGTTGGAGTTCAGAGATTATGCGGCAGGATATCCCGATCATGGTTTTTACGCTGCAGCAGTGGAACTTACTTCAAAATGATGAATTTCATATAGGCGCGGCGCCCGTCGGTCCGACTGAGCTCGGGCGCAATAACAAATATGTCTTTGCCCTTCCCGCAAGGTACAACTTTGCATTTCCGGAGGGATATGAAGAAGTGGAATCGATCCTTGCAGGATATCCTCTCACAACTAATCAGGTTTCATAGGATTTAAAAAAGCTTTGAACGGAAATTCGGTCAAATTCGACAAACTTTGACCTTTATTTTGAATGTTTTTATTAACTTTATAAAATTAACTAAAGTTTTCCAATTTATTACCGATATAAACAGTAAACTACATATTTTTTCGTAAATAGCAAACCTGGCGAAAGTTAGGGGCGCAAAGCCGCGGGTCTAAAGCAACAGCTATGACAGCCGGGCCGCCGAAAATTGACAGCAAAAACTGCATGTTTCGGCGTGCAGTTTTTTGCGTCAATGGAAAGGAGGAAAAAAGACATTATGAAAAAACCATATTTTGACACATATACCGATTGTTTTTGTAATCCACCTTGACTTTTAAAAAATTCGTAAATATAAAAAATAAAAAGGTAGGTGTAACATGAAAAAAAGAGTACATAAAAGTCTGGCAATGTTGCTGGCGGTATGTATAATAGTTATGCTATTCCCGGCGACAGCATCGGCTGCTTATTCCGATACACAGGGGCACTGGGCACAAACTGCGGTCGAAAAATGGAGCGACCTCGGTATCCTGCAGGGATCGGACGGCATGTTCCGTCCAGACGATCCTATTACCAGGGGAGAAATGGCGATCATAATTGACCGCATCATGCAGTATCAGGAAAAGGCTCAGAACAGTTTTACGGATTTGGGCGACACGTTCTATACTGACGCCGTTCTGAAAGCCAACGCGGCCGGTGTGATCAAGGGCGACGGTACGACGGTGCGCCCGACCGACAATATTACACGCGAAGAAGCGGTTGTAATGCTTGGGCGGGCTCTCGGACTAACTGAAAGCGAAGCCATCGGTACAGCGTTTTTGGACAGTGGCAGCATATCCTCATGGGCAGATGGCTACATCAATACCATGGCAAAAGAGGGATATGTAAATGGCTACGGCGGCGCCTTTGATCCAAAGAGCAGCATAACTCGTGCTGCGGTTGTAACAATTCTTGATAATGCGGTCAAGAAACTGTTTACAGAGGCGAAAGAGTATACAGGCGATGTATCCGGCACTGCTATTGTAAATGCACCGGGCGTTACGCTTAAAGATATGGAAATATCAGGTGATCTGATTATTTCCGAAGGCGTAGGCTCGGGCGATGTCACGCTAGATAATGTAACGGTAACCGGTAATACAATAGTTCGCGGAGGCGGCGCCAATTCGATACATATAAAGGGCGGCAGCCAAATTGCTAATATTATCGTGGAAAAGACCGACAGCGGTGATATCCGCGTGGTGACTTCGGATGGCTCTGTCGTTGAAGCTGTCTATGTCGACGACGGCTCAGACGATATAATTCTGACAGGGTCCTTCCAGAGCGTAACGATTGCAGCAGACGTAAATGTAAAAGCGGTTGATGCGAGCATTAAAACCGTTGACATGACATCCGAAGACGCATCGTTAGATATAGACAAGGATTCTTACGTTAAGGCACTGAATGTTGCCGAGACGGCAGCGGGGGTTTCCCTTACGGTATCCGGAAGCGTTGGCACCTTGACGACAGATGCTCAGATAACCGTTGACAATCAGGGAACGATTTCCGAAGCAGTCGTAAATGCCGATGACGTTATAATCGACGGTAGCGAGCCGACTAAAGTTGTGGTCGGATCAGATGTAACGAGCGAGCCGACTGACAGCGACGGCAACATAGTTGACGGAAGCAGTTCGGGCAGCACGGGTGGCGGCAGTTCCTCTGTCACGAGATTTTCTGTTTCCGCAGCCAAGCTGGCTACAGTAAATAATGATGTAAATGTTGTTGAAAGCCAGGAAAATCAGGACGCGGTCAGCGTATCCAAGTCCAGCAACACGGTGACAGTAACCGGTGATCTTTCAGCCCTGAATTCATTTGCATCTACAAACGAGGCTCAGGGCACGCATAAGTGGGTTGGTCTGGTAATTGATACCGGCGAATCAAGCATCATCGGCGTATCCTATAGCGGAACCGCGTTTACGCAGAGCGACGTGGATGAAGCCGCGTCCGTTGGCGTCGGCGCAGGAAAGTTTGTTCTGTGGATTAAGGCTGACGAGGTCGCAACGACCGCAAAGACCTTTACTCTTTCAAAATCCGGTAAGTCGACTGCGACGATAACCGTTAATTTTACAGATGCCACACCTGAAGAGTTAAGCGTAGATGTAACCAAGCTGGCTACAGTAAACCAAGACGATGGGAATACCACTGAAAGCCAGGCAAACCAGGACGCGGTTACCATATCTAAGTCAGGCAACACGGCCACGGTAACCGGTAATCTTACAAGCCTGTATTCATTTACATCCACAGACGCGGCTCAGGGCACACATAAGTGGGTCGGTCTGGTAATAGATACGGGTGAATCCGATATTACCAATGTATATTATAACGGAAGTCTTCTGACGGAGACCGATGTTGCAGATGCTGCGTCCGTTGGAGTAGAAGCCGGAAGCTTTGTCCTTTGGATTAAGGCTGACGAAGTAGTAAGCAATAGCAAAACTTTTACATTAGAAACAGACAATACAGCTCTTACGACAATAACCATTAATTTTAATAATGACGTGACAGCGCCGACAATGGGAAACCTGACGGTAACGTTTACTGACACATCCACTGCTTCCGGCGCCAGCGCCATCACTTGTGTGCAGGGCAAGGTTGTTGACAGCATTGCCGTGACCATGAGCGAGCCGGTCACTGTGACGGATGGCGCTGTGGTCATGATGCGGGGAACATCGGGAGACTGCCTGACAAATATCCCAAGCAGCACGGAATACGGTACCATATCGGTTGATCCGCAGGATTCCACGAAGCTGATAATTACTCCGGAAGGAAGCAATGGTACTGCTGGCTATACCGGAACGATGGAATTTACCGTAGCGGCAGATGCGGTTAAAGATGTGGCCCAAAACGGAAATGCGCTGACCACATTCACGCTGACGGTAACGGCGGCGAGTACTGTAACTGATATAGCCGTCAAGGGCGGCTCTGAGACGGTAGTAACGGCAATAGATAATACATTGGCGACATTAACAGTAGCCAATGCTACGGAAGTAGCCGGACTGACGGGCGCTATTGAGTCAACCGATGGTTCAACCCAGACTTATGCGGTGACTGACAGCAGCGACGTGTCAAAGACAACGGGAGCTCTGGTAACCGGCGATAAGCTGGTTGTCACAGCGGAAGACGGCAGCACAACGGCCACTTACGCAATCACAGTAGAAGCGGCGGTATTACCAATAGCGACAGCAGCACTGACAGATGACGACAATGCAAATGCAGAAGTCAGTTCGCCGGTGTCGGTAACAAACGCGGGCGACACGCTGAACTACACGCTGACGCTGACAGGATTGGAA
>JBFWIW010000065.1:0-9714 GCA_050253535.1 Oscillospiraceae bacterium | reverse complement strand
GGTATTACCAATAGCGACAGCAGCACTGACAGATGACGACAATGCAAATGCAGAAGTCAGTTCGCCGGTGTCGGTAACAAACGCGGGCGACACGCTGAACTACACGCTGACGCTGACAGGATTGGAAGCAAGTAAGGATGTAAGCTACACCGTAACGGAGACATCTGATGACGGCAGCATACTGACATTGCCGGTAACAACGACAGGCACATTGACAAGCGCAAGTGCATATATCCAGATGGCATTTACCGTAGCGTCAAATGCGGACAACGAAGCGGCAAAGAGCGCGACGTTTGAAATCACATTTACCGGAGCGGATTACCAGACAATAGCAACAAAGACGGTTACGGTCAACCTTGCGGCAGGAAACGTGGTATTACCAATAGCGACAGCAGCACTGACAGATGACGACAATGCAAATGCAGAAGTCAGTTCGCCGGTGTCGGTAACAAACGCGGGCGACACGCTGAACTACACGCTGACGCTGACAGGATTGGAAGCAAGTAAGGATGTAAGCTACACCGTAACGGAGACATCTGATGACGGCAGCATACTGACATTGCCGGTAACAACGACAGGCACATTGACAAGCGCAAGTGCATATATCCAGATGGCATTTACCGTAGCGTCAAATGCGGACAACGAAGCGGCAAAGAGCGCGACGTTTGAAATCACATTTACCGGAGCGGATTACCAGACAATAGCAACAAAGACGGTTACGGTCAACCTTGCGGCAGGAAACGTGGTATAACATTTTCCTACAGTGGAGCCATGATCGAATCCGAGGATTTTAGATTCCTTCAGGATATCAGCGACCACTCCGTAACAAACAGCAGTACTGTTACAGCGGCTAATGCCCTGGATACATTGACGTTTGCGCAGGGCGGCACCAGCGGAACGACACAGATCACTGCGGCAACGACCGGAACAAGTTTTATGTACAAGGTCTATGATTCCGGAACTGCGCCAAAAAAGCTGCCTTCAGGAGTTACTGCAGCAGCGGCAGGCGTGACACTTGGACAAGTTTCACACCAGAAACCAGTGGTGATATTACGGTGACCGCAGGGCAGGACATTGCGGTGGTTGCGCTTGACGGCAGCGATAATGTTTCTCAGTATTCAGTACATACAGTTGTATCTGAGGAGATACTTCCTTATGCCTTTTTAGTAAAGTGCATCCCACTGTAATACACGCAATGGAATTGCGAAATAAAACAGAAGGCCGGCGCGCTGCGCCGGCCTTCTGTTTTTCCTTCTGTTCATTTTTCAATAAGAAAAGTTAATAACTAATTATTTACTTACACATAAACTCAGATATCTGTTGCGCCAGGTTCAGTTTATCTGAGATAAATCGAACAGGTCGGCAAAGGCCTGCAAATCTTCTTTGGTAATACTATCGCTGCCAAAAACTTCGTCTTCTGCGGTTCCCGCGAGAACATTGACCGTTACGAAAGAGTTGTTCAGATCCACGATGACCAGCGCCTTGCTCTCGCCGAGGGCGAGCGAAACGGAGACGCCGCCTGATGTTTTGTATGTCCACTCCTCATAGCTGCTCGCATCGCCGACATTGAGATATGTATCGGAAAAAGTTCCTTTTACATAATTGCCGAACTGATAGTCTATCACCTTACCGCTGTCTATAATGGCCTCCCCGTCATAGTGGAAGGTGCCGTCATTGTACACATATCCGCCGTACGCGATATTGATTCCGCCCTGGCCGCTTATAATGAAATCGCCGACGCCGGCTTCGGCAATAAGCTGATCGGGAGTTTCGGCAATGACAATGGACTCATGCAGTTTAAGCCCATATTTTACTGTTATCTCCTCCAGTTTATCAACCATTTCCTGTGAATAGACGAGATACAGCGGGTATTTTTCAGTGTATTCATTAGAGCTGTTTCCCACCTTGTTCAGGATGGCGTGGTCTGTATCGTAGCCTGTACAGAAAACATTCCATTCCTCGCTGGCCTTATACTCATTGCTGTCCGGATAGCCCTGCAAGACTATCAGATCGGATCCCTGCGCTGTGGTTTCCGTATCGCTGTCAGAAGTGACAGCGGAAGGTTCGGAGACGGCGGGTGTATCATTGCTCTTAATCACCATGTCCCGCAGTCCGAATAGATGGGTGGCAAGCGCCGTTATAGAAAACGCCGCGATAAGTGCCGCCGCGGCTGCTATGCTGACTATTCTCCTTATATTCTTTGACTTCACTTTATTACCTCCTGCGTTAGAATTGTTATTTACCGCGATGTTTATGGGAAACTGTGCAGGTATAACAGCATCCGCTTCCGAGCCCTGCCGAAGGCGAAAAAGTACGTCCGTTATTTCGTCGGCTTTTTCGATGTCTCCGCTTAAAACGGCCCCGTCAAGTTCCTCCATAAGCCGTGAAATATTGAAGTCGGTTTTATTGTCCATACATTAACCTCAACTTTCTATGTAAAGCGCCTTACACTTATATATAAACAAAATCGCCATTTGCAACTTACTTTTCATCAAGTTTTAAGTCTTTTACGATTCGGTGTATCTCCCGCCTTAACCTTACAAGCCTCATTCGCATAGCAGGTTCGTTCACGCCCTGCTCGGAGGCGATTTCGCTTATCGGTTTGTGCTCAATGTAACGCATTGAATAGAGCATCCGCTGTTTAGCATCAAGGCTGCTGATCACAAGCCCGGCATAGGCCGTTTCGTCTATTTGCATGTCCCGTTCCTTCAAAAGCTTATCGCATAGATCGGACTCGCCATCGGCGATAGTATCATCCAGATATTCCAGAACTGAAAAGCGATGACGTTTTATGTAGTTGAGAGACAGATTGCGCGCCGTTTTATATAAGAAAGCGGGTGGGTTTTCATGCTGTAAAAAAGCGTCTCCTTTTTCGAAAGCAACCGTGAACACATCCTGAATAAGATCTTCGGTGGATTCCTGGCTTCCGGTCAGAGCGAAAATATATTTGAAAATTCTGTTATAATTTTCTTTGCAGAGTTCCTCAAAGCTTCTCATTCAGAACACCTCTATTCTGTTTATACTCTTTATGGAACAATGTAACAGAAATTTTATTGGAAAAGCCACAGAAGCTATATCAGTTTCCGTGGCTCATATAATTACTGTTGATTAGCCTGATAATTATTATATAATACCATCTTCGTGTTCTTATGTAAACCAAAACAGAGGACGTCTCGCCTTCCGCAAGGCTGATAATCGCGGAGTTTTGCTGCTTTATATACAGCGCCTATGTGGACACCCGTTATGAATGTTCACATAGGCGCTTGCTAACGCTGTTATACAAGATGGAAGCCTAATTTTAAGGAAATATCCAGTGCCGTTGCCTGAAGCGCATCCAGCAGATTTTTAAATTTAATCGGACTTCTGTAATTCTGAATCGTTCCGGTTATGCCAAGAGCGGCAATGCAACTGTTGTTATGGTCAAAAATCGGAACAGCAATGCATCCTATACCGGGAGAAAATTCCTCATCGTCCACGGCGTATCCCCTAGCGCGGCTTTTAACTATCTCCTGACGAAAGGCAGCTTTTTCTGTAATTGTATTTGGAGCGGCCGATTCAAAGGTCAAATTCTCTAATATAGAATTCTGAGAGCTTTCCCCTAAATAGGAAAATAAAATTTTGCCGGATGCGCTGACATTCAGGTTTATCGGCTGATATAGGGGAGCCACGATGTTAAGCGGCGCGGATGAGAATGCGTGATCGACATAGATAAGTGTGCCGCTCTCCCGTAAAATTGCTAACTGCACTGTTTGTTCGGATTTTTGCGCCAGTGTAATCATGAACGGTTTGGCAATCGCCTGCAGGGGGGTGTTTCGGTTGTAGATATCGGCAAGGCTCAGTATTTTTGTACCGAGAACATAAAAAAGCTGGCCGTTGTTTATCTCCTGTACATAACCGCGGCTTGTCAGATTTTTTAATAGCCTGAATGCTGAGGCGAAAGGGATGTCCAGATCACCGGCAATCTGTTTTAACGAGACAGCGCTTCCGTTATTTGCGATATATTCAATGATACTCAGTCCCCTGTCCAATGCAGGCGATGCAGTCTTTTGATCTTCCATGATATTCCTCATTTCAGTTAACGCTGATTATATATAAATAGACAGCATAATTATTTTTTTGTCAAAACATTATTAAATTATAATTTTGTTAATGCACATGTATGCATATTGACAATTAATAATATATGTGGTAAAACAATTTTATGGAATTCATATATAAATTATGGATTTCATATATGAAATAATAATCATTTTTTCGAGAATTGTCAAGCAAATTTAATAAGGAGGAAAAAATGGGAAAGAAACCGGTACTCGGAATTTTAGGCTTTTCTGACGGAGACCCTGAAGTGCATGAGCAACTCAAGGAAATCGTTCAGGCACAGGTTGACGCGATCGCCTCTGCGCTGAAGAAGGACGGACGGGTTGAGGTCGTTGTGGCGGACGGCCTCGTTAACAGCGTGGAATCCGCAAAGCGTCTGGCGGAGGATTTAAAGAAAAAGGGAGTCGATGCGACGCTGTTCTCATACGGCGTATTTGCCTTTCCGAATTTCAGCGCGATTGCGGCCAAAAACGGACAGGGCCCGTTTTTGCTGGCTGCCAATTTAAATCCGGATTGGCCGGGCATGGTCTCTATGCTGGCGGCAGGAGGCGCGCTGCACCACCTGGGCATTGAACATTTCCGTGTCGCCGGCGATGTAAAAGAAAAAGAAGTATTGGAGCAAATTGTCTTATTTGCTAATTGTGCAAAGGTTGTAAACCGCTTAAATGGTATGAAATACGGACTTATCGGCGGCAGGAGCCTTGGCATGTACAGCTCCACAGTCTCAATGCAGGATTGGCAGCAGCTGTTCGGTATTGATGTTGAGCATATCGATCAGGTAGAAATCGTTCGGGAAGCAGATAATATAGATGATGCCGATGTTGAAAAAGCTTTTAACTGGCTGACAGAGAACGTCGGCAGGATTGAATATAACGGTGACAGCTTTACTCCGGAAAAATTAAAGACACAGATCAGGCACTACGAAGCCACAAAGAAGCTTATAAAGGATTATGGCCTGGATTTCATCGGCGTAAAATGTCATTACGAGATGAGCAGGCATTACTGTACGGAGTGCCTGAGCGCTGCATTTTTGAATGATCCGTATGATTGGAGCGGCAGGAAGGAGACCTGCGTATGCGCCTGTGAGGCCGACTCCGACGCCGCGCTAACCATGCAGATCTTGAAAATGCTGACCGACAGGCCGGTTATTTTTATGGATGTCCGCCACTATGACAAAGACAATGACGTTATGGTGTTCTGCAACTGCGGCTCTCAGTCCACTTATTACGCGGCGGCAAGTGATGACTATAAGGAAAACCTTGCAAAGGTCACGCTTTATCCGGCTCTGCCGATTTATGCCGGCGGGGGATGCCACGTAAATATGCAGACGAAACCGGGCAAGGCGACAATCGCCAGACTTTGCCGGAGCGAAGGCAAATACCGCATGGTAATCATACCCTGCGAATTTGTGGAGCTGCCAAAGGAGAAGGAAGCCGAAACGACTAAGGAGTGGCCGCATGTTTTTGCAAAGCTGCCATTTGATCATAAAGTATTCATCGATGGCTTTGATGCTAATCACTGCCACGCGGTATACGGAGACCACGTGGATGAACTGAAGATGGTCTGCAAAATGCTCAACATTGATGTTGAAATGTTAGGTAACAAATAGGAAAAAGGTTCGGCGCTGGAAGTTGAATTGACGCTGAAACTTAAGTTTTTCGGGGTTATAATACCTTGAAGGGAATTGTAGTTTACTGTTCGCCAATGTATAATAGTTTAATAGCAGCCATGTAAAGCGGAGTGAAAAAATTTAATATTTAGGAGGAAAAAATATGTTAACGAACAAATTATACGGTGTGGTTGTGCCGATCATTACGCCTTTTGATAAAAAAGGTGAACTGGATATCGCTTCAGTTGAAAAACTGACGGAATATCTGGTTGGCAAGGGCATTCAGTGCCTGTATCCCGCGGGCACAACGGGTGAGATGCTTCTGCTTGACGTTGCGGAGAGAAAAGCTTTGGCCGAGACAGTCGTAAAAAAGACGGCAGGAAGGGCTCGCGTATATATTCATGTCGGCGCAATGAACCAGCGAGATACAATAGCCCTTGCAAAGCATGCTGCGGATATCGGTGCTGACGGTATCGGCGTAGTGACACCGTCGTTCTGGAAAGTTTCCGACGATGCCCTGGTCTCCTACTATGAAGGTATTTCAAAGAGTATTCCTGAAGACTTCCCGATGTATCTGTACGCCATTCCCCAGTGCGCGGTGAACGACCTGAATGTTGCGACGGCGAAGAAAATTGCAGACAGCTGCCCGAACGTTATCGGCATTAAGTACAGCTACCCGAATATGTCCAAGATCATTGACATGATGACTATCCGTAATGGCACGTTCTCCGTACTCTGCGGACCGGACGAGCTGTATCACGTGACAACCTGCGCCGGCGGAGACGGCACGGTTTCCGGCAACGCGCAGATTATTCCGGATCAGTATGAGGCGCTTTATGCCGCTTTGGCAGCCGGGGATTTTATAAAGGCGAGAGATATTCAGAAGCAGGTGACCATTCTGAACAATATTTTGAGCTGCAGCAATAATATTGCAAGATATAAGGCAGTGCTTAAAGAAGAAGGTATCATAGCCAATGCGGATATGAGATCTCCGCTGGTTAATATTACCAAGGCTGAGATGAAGACTATGATGGCGCAATTGGAGAAGAACAACTGGAGGTAAGCATGCAGAGAATTCTCAATGATCCGGACGATATCGTAGATGAGATGCTGAGGGGTTTTCTCAAAACACATGGAGATATTGTTGAGAAAACGGATAATCCAAGGGTAATAAAAGCAAAGAATATCCCCGGTGCAAAGGTCGGTATTGTAACGGGCGGAGGTTCCGGACACAAACCAGCCTTTGTAGGGTACGTCGGCAGAAACATGTGCGATGCTGTCGCAGTCGGGGAGATATGCTCTTCCCCAACGGCAGCGGCGTTCCTTGACGCTTTCAAATCTGCGGATCAGGGGAAAGGGGTAGCATGCCTGTACGGCAATTATTCCGGCGACAATATGAATGTCAAAATGGCCACCAAGATGGCGAGGAGACAGGGTATCGAAGTCAAAACCGTAGTGGCTAATGACGACGTGGCCTCGGCACCGAAAGACCAGCGGGAAAAACGCCGCGGTGTAGCAGGCGAGGTTCTAATGTGGAAGGTGGCCGGCGCAAAAGCGGCAAAGGGCGCGTCCCTGGATGAAGTTATTGAAACAGCCCAGAAGGCGATCGATAACACCAGAAGCGTCGGCATCGGTCTGACGCCATGCACACTTCCTGCTGTCGGGCATCCGAACTTTGAAATCAAAGACGGAACGATGGAACTAGGCATCGGGCATCACGGCGAGCCCGGCATAGAGGTGTGTCCGCTGGAAAGCGCGGTTCAGATGGCGGCCAGAATGGTAAACATCGTTGTCCCTGATTATCCATTTGCGGCGGGAGACGAAGTGGTTGTCCTGGTTTCCGGGCTTGGAGCGACGCCGGTAATGGAGCTCTATGTACTTTATGATGAAATTGAAAAAATTCTGTCGAAAAAAGGAATAGAGGTCTACAGGTCGTATGTCGGGAATTATTTCACTTCTCTGGATATGATGGGCGCTACTCTGACGATAATGAAGCTGGACAAAGAGCTTAAGGAAATGATGGACATGCCCGCTTACAGTATGGGGTTAAAACAGTTTTAAAGGGGACATTTTCTGTGGAAGGTTTTAAAAACCATGATGGCAAGTCAGTTTTGATGCGAATGGTAAAGGTCATCAAGGAGAATAAAGCATACCTTGGCGAGGTAGACGGGCTTATAGGTGACGGGGATCATGGCATGAATATGGCTAAGGGATTTACCCTGTTCGAAAAGCGGTTCTCAGAATCGGACATTTCATTTACAGACGGGCTTTTCGAATTGGGCGGGATTCTTTTGAACGAAATCGGAGGTTCCATGGGGCCGATTTACGGGACCATTTTTATGGATATGTCGGAAGCCGCCGAAGATAAAGACATCATTGAACTCGGCGATTTTGCCGTTATGCTTCAGGCGGGACTGGACGGTCTCTGTGAAATCGTAGAAGCAAAAGTCGGAGACAAAACGCTTGTCGACACCTTGTCGCCATCGGTCGATACGCTCAATCAGGCTGCGGCTTCGAATACGGACTTCCAAACCGCTCTCAAAAATATGAAGGCGGCCGCCGATAAGGGCAGAGACTCGACAAAGGACATGGTGGCCAAATTCGGGCGCTCCAGCAGATTGGGAGAGCGTTCCAGGGGCGTACTTGATGCTGGAGCAGCGTCCTGCTGTCTGATTTTGAACGCCATGGCTGATGGGATAGATAAGCTGCTGTAAGCGAAAAAATGAACTCTGTTGACGCGGGTGAATGTGAAAATTCAATGATTTAAGAAATGATAGGCGGGGAGATAAATTCGTGCAGAATTTATCTCCCCGCCTATAAAATGTTTTGTAAGGGATTTATTTAACTATTAAAACTGGGCATGGGGAATTAGCCAGAACGCGCTGCGCCACGCTTCCTATTATTGCGCCTGTCAAAGGGCCGTGACCACGGGTACCCATTACAATAAGACCTATATCGCTGTCACCTTTGACTTCTTCAATGATTTTGATAGAAGGGTAACCTTGGACGATTTTCCTTTCGATTTTGATATTCCCGATATCCATTCCCTTCACTGCCATATCAAGAATCTCGCCGCTAAAATCATTTATCTGCTCTTCAGTGTAGGAACCTATAAAATCTTCTCCAGCGGCACTAACTATGGGTCTGAGCTGATTAAATACATATAAGAGTATAATTTCAGATTTAAATTGTTTCGCATATTCTATCGCTGTAGATAATGCATGCCGGGAATTTTCTGAAGCATCTGTCGCAACCAGAATTTTTTTATACATAATAAATCTCCTTTCAACATTGAGCAGATCAGCTGTCACGGTTGCACGGCTGTTATTGTCATATTAACACAATATTTGCTAAATAACAAGAAAATATTGTGTGTTATATACAAATGTGCTATCAAGATTATTTTAAATAGTGTTATAATGATTTGATTGAGATTCTTATGAACAGACTATAAATAAAATCAATATAATTTGAGAAAAGGGGATGATTTTATGCCGATTCTTGGCGCGTTTATATTGCCTCATCCGCCAATTATTCTGCCGGAGGTAGGCCGCGGAGAAGAGCGGAAAATACAAAACACCATCGATGCCTGCCGGGAAACTGCCGGGAGGATTGCTGCGCTTAAACCTGATACTATAGTGCTGACATCGCCGCATACCGCCTTGTATGGCGATTATTTTCACATTTCGCCAGGCGAGAAGGCGATGGGCGACCTAAGGCGGTTCGGCGTTGCCGGCGTCAAGCTGGAGGCGGAGTATGACAGTGAATTTGTAAAACTTCTTGAAAAAACGGCGGGAGACGCGGGCCTTTCTGCCGGCACACTGGGAGAGCGTGATAGTGCGTTGGACCATGGGACGCTGATACCGCTTTATTTTTTGAATGAAATAATGACAGGCTGCAAACTGGTGCGTATCGGTTTGTCCGGCCTTCCCGTTCTGGATCATTACCGCCTCGGTAAGTGCATTTCAAAAACGGCAGAGGCGCTGGGAAGACGTGTCGTATTCATT
>JBFWIW010000064.1:0-16442 GCA_050253535.1 Oscillospiraceae bacterium | reverse complement strand
CAGCGATGCCGACGGTCAAGATAGGCGACACGGTCCGTATGGGGACTGTCATCGGCGCTGTAGGTGACACCGCCGTCGGCGAAACGGGGGAGGTAGCGCACCTGCACTTCGCCGTTACCCTTGACGGAGCGAGCGTCGACCCAGCGGAGTATCTGCCGCAGTAATAACGAAATTAGGCCGCGAATGAATAATTCCCGGTCAGGACTGCGAAAAAATCCCTGAAGCCGCTTGGCTTCAGGGATTTTTTCGCAGACTGAGGAGGACCGTTTATCCGTCCGCCAGTTTTCAATTGTCCCTAAAGAACTAGGTCCCTCTAAAATCAGGGGATTCAGCCTCAAAAAGGATTGGCGTTATACTTATAATCCCGCCTGCATAAATTATAATTACCTGCTGGTTTCCCAATAATATAAACACATCTGTCGTTATAGAGTCACTTGGTCACGTATGAAAACGAATAGTGGGGTGGCTGAAATCCAGCTTGTATACGCCGGCTGATTAGGTGCCGTCGGTGTCGGAATAACGGTTATAGGACTGATGCCGGTACCCATTATATACATTCTTGGAAATGGGGTCTTTTTTACGACAGCGTCGTGCTGTTTGCTGGTCATATGAACATAATAGTGTGGCCGGGATCGGTAATGTTAGGTTTAGCAGATGTTGCATAATCGGTCAGTATTGTGAAAGCTCTTATACAAACCATAAGCTGCAAAGGCTGATTTTACAAGGATACTGGGAAAAAGACTTTAAAAACTAAAAAAGCCGTGAAGGATTCCCTTCACGGTCTTTTATCAGTTGAATTTATTCATTGCGGAGTCCACACCGTTTTCGATTATCTCAAAGACCGCCATACATGCGCATTTGACGGCGGCCGTTATATCCTCGGCATCCTTGTTGCGAAAGACGCCGAGTACCCAATCGGCCATGTCGTAATCGGAGTGCGGCGGTGAACCGACGCCTATCTTAACCCGGGGAAAACCTTCTCCCCCGCACTTTGCTATTATGTCTTTGAGTCCGTTATGACCGCCTGCCGAGCCCTCGCGCCTTATCCTAAGCTTTCCCACGGGGAGAGAGACGTCATCGGAGACGACAAGTACGCGATCAAGCGGCACTTTATAGAAATCCATCGCCTGATGTACGGCACTTCCGCTGAGGTTCATATAGGTCTGCGGTTTCATCAAAAGCATCTTTATGCCGCCGACTTCCCCCGCTGCGGTGAGGGCGCTGAATTTCAGTTTGTTAATGCGGACATTCAGGCTTTTTTCTGCAATATCCGCCGTCATGAATCCGACGTTGTGGCGCGTTCCAGAATATTTTGGGCCCGGATTTCCCAAAAACACCACTATCCATTCGACGCTGGAGGGCCTTTTCCAAAACATATGAACCTCACATGCGCTCAAGCGCGCAAATTATAGTGAAAGCCTCCGCGTAAAGGAGGTTTTTGCGAATCAATTTCGATTGCCGCGTGATTATATAATGTTAATACTATCACCTTATTTAAACAGGGCTGAGATGGAGACCTCTTCATATATCCTCTCTATCGCTTCAGCAAAGGTTGGGGCTATGGAGAGGTATTTGATTTTATTAATTTTCTCCTTTGCCGGATAGGGAATAGTGTTGAGAAAAAGAAGTTCTTTTATGTAACTTCCGTTTATTCGATCTATCGCGGGACCAGAGAGCACTCCGTGCGTTGCACAGGCATATATATCTCTGGCGCCGCCGGTTTCGACAAGCGCCCTGGCCGCGCTGCAGAGACTCCCCGCGGTATCGACCATATCGTCAAGCAAAATAACGTTTTTGTCACGCACGTTGCCGATTATATTCATGACCTCTGATTGATTTGCCCTCTCACGGCGCTTGTCAACGATAGCAAGGCTCATGCCCAGCTTATGGGCAAAGTTGCGGGCACGGGTCACGGAACCGACATCGGGCGAGACGACCATAAAATCCTCGTTCCCTTCGCCGAATTTTTGAAGGTAGTAATCGGCCAGAATCGGGCCGCCAACAAGATTATCAACCGGAATATCGAAAAAGCCCTGTATCTGTGGGGCGTGAAGATCGAGGGTCAGTACTCTGTCCGCGCCGGACGAGGTGATGAGGTTCGCCACAAGCTTCGCGGAGATCGGGTCTCTGGCCTTGGCCTTTCTGTCCTGACGGGCGTAGCCAAAATAAGGGATAACGGCGGTGATGCGGCCGGCTGACGCGCGCTTGCATGCATCGATCATGATGAGAAGCTCCATAAGATTGTCATTCACGGGGTCGCATGTGGACTGGACAAGAAAAACGTCAGAACCCCGCACCGTCTCATAAAGAGAAACGGATATCTCGCCGTCTGAAAAATGGGATACGGCGGAGTCGCCAAGGCGTATCCCGATACAGCGGCAGATATCCTCTGCAAGGGCTTTATTTGAGTTACCGCAAAAGACTTTTATATCTTTGCCATGTGAGATCATCAAATATTTCCTCCATAATCTGATAATTGCATTTTGATTATAACAGATGTGTCAAGAAAAAACAGTGGAAATGGCTATAATTATTATAATATTTTCAGGGAAACATAAACCAAAAAGACAAGAAAGACACATATTTCCTTGAGTACAGGGCATTAAATGTGGTACAATCTGGTCATCATTAACAAAAAGTATTGACACGGCAAAAGATGAATGTTATTCTAACTGTATTAATAAGACTAGTACTGTTCATACGGAATTGATCGGAGATGATATCTTGATAAACCTAAACTACAGGGACTCGCGGCCTATCTATGAACAGATCATGGAGGGGGTTATAGGCCTCATGTTCACAGGCGGACTTTCGGCCGGCGACAAGCTTCCGTCGGTGAGGGAGCTTGCCACTCAGCTTGCCATCAATCCGAACACTATCCAAAGAGCTTACAGGGAGCTGGAGGCAGCAGGGTATATATTTTCTGTCCCCGGCAAGGGTTCGTTTGCCTCCGGCGATATCGAGGTGTTGAACAGGCGAAAGTATGCGCTTCTGGAACAGTTCGACAAAACCGTGTTCGAGCTAAAGAGGCTGGACATCTCAATGTCAGAGCTTATAGAGAGAATAAAAGGGGAGGCGTAGAAATTTGATACAGGTAAATGAGGTTGTGAAGACCTTTGACGGATTCCGCGCGTTGGACGGATTGAACATAAACGTCCCAAAGGGGTCCATATATGGACTTGTCGGTCCGAACGGCGCGGGGAAATCGACAATCATCCGGCATCTCGCCGGAATATACAGGCAGGATTCCGGTATTGTTCAGATAGATGGGCAGGAGGTATACGAGAATCCGCAAGTAAAGGACAGAATAGCATATATACCGGATGATCTTTATTTTTTCCTTCAGGCGGGAAACCGCGAAATGATGAAGTTTTATAAAGGTATATATCCCAGATTTGACACGGACCGTTACAACAAGCTGAGGGATGTTTTCGGACTCGACGAGAAGCGACCGCTCAGAAAATTCTCAAAAGGAATGCAGAAACAGGCTGCGTTCTGGCTGGCGATGTCAATGCGGCCTGATGTGCTCATTCTCGACGAGCCGGTGGACGGCCTGGACCCAGTAATGCGCCGGCAGGTGTGGAGCCTTATCATGGGAGAAGTGGCTGAAAACGGTACGACCGTCATGGTATCGTCGCACAATCTGCGCGAACTTGAGGACGTATGTGACCACGTTGGTATTATACATAAGGGTAAAACGGTTTTGGAGCGTTCGCTGTCCGATCTTCAGGAGAACATAGTAAAGGTGCAGCTCGTGTTTGAAAATGAGACGCAGCTCCCTTCGGACCTGAATATCCTCAATGAGACGAGGAGCGGTAGGATACGAACGATTATAGTAAGGGGCAAATCGGAAGAGACTGCTGCAAAAATTGCGTCATTATCGCCGCTTTTTTATGATCTGATACCACTGACGCTTGAAGAGATATTTATATATGAGCTGGGAGGTGAGGATTATGCAGTCAAAGACATCATTCTTTAGTAAAAAAATATTCTGGAAAAACATGACGCGTTTTTGGCCTGTCTGGGCCTCATATTTTGTCATACTTGCTTTTATTTTTCCGATTTCGCTTATCACCGAACTGAGATGGACCGAGTTCAGCGCTTTTACCGCCCTGAAAACGAGCTATGACCTTCTGAAAAATACATATCAGTTCGGTATGGCTATGGGACTTGTTTACGGTGTGCTCTCGGCGATGGCTGTTTACAGCTATTTGTACACTGCAAGAAGTGCGGGCGCGATGGCCTGCCTGCCCATACGGCGCGAGGGCATGTTTATCACAAGCTATTCCTCCGGACTTTTTGGGCTTCTGGCGTCAAATGTTGTGGTTTTTCTGCTCCTCTTACTGGTAGAGGCGATTAACGGCGTGCTTGATATTATCGTGCTTCTGCAATGGCTCGCGATGATCTCTGCGCAGATTTTCTTCTTTTACAGCTTTGCGTCCCTCTGCGCGGTTCTTACCGGGCATATCCTCGTTCTTCCTGCGGTCTACGCAGTATTGAATTTTACGGCGGTAGTCGTTGAGGCATTAGTAAAGGAACTGCTTGAGAGCTTTGTTTACGGCATGAATTTGTCAGGGGAATATATCCTGCAAATATTCTCACCCCCCGTGGACCTGTGGAGCAAGCGTGTTTTTCTTGATAACATAATAACCGGGGAAGAAAGAAACAGCATATACTATTATTTGAATACGAAAGCCGGAGCGGCAGCGGCGCCCGGTGACCTTGTTATCAGATATAACGGTTGGGGGGCGCTGATAGCCTATGCCGCCGCGGCGGTCGTCATTGCGGTTATAGCGTATTTTATTTACAGAAAGCGCCGCATGGAGACGGCTTCGGACGTCGTAGCGGTCAGGGGTCTTAAGCCGGTTTTCAAATATTGCTTAACCTTCGGATGCTCGATAGTTATCGGCTCTGGGCTGTACAGCATAGTTTTTTCGGGGATGGACTCGGTAAACCCAGCTATAGTCACTGCCGCATGCGTACTTTTCGGCGGCGCCATAGGATATTTTGCAGCCGAGATGCTTATGCAGAAGTCGTTCAGGGTTTTTCGTGCCTGGAAAGGTTTTGCCGTCTTCTGCGCGGTCATCGTCCTCACTGTGGCCGCGTGCGAGACGGACCTCTTCGGCTATGAGAGGTACGTGCCGGACTATTCGCAGATCGAGAGCGTTGAAATCATGAGCCGGGGAGAAAACGCTTCGCTTAACTGGGAAGAAAATATAAAAGATGTTATGGCGCTCCATGAGAACATCATCTCGAATAAAAAAGAATATGAGACCGAGACTTTGGACGAACAGTGCTATCTCACGATTGCCTATCACCTGAAAAACGGCAAGCTTGTGGACAGAGAATATTATATACCTGCCTCCGAAGAGCTGTATGAGGATAAGACAAGCGACCTGGGGGCGCTGTCTGAACTCATGAACTCGACCGAGGCGGTAAAGGAACGCAAGGAAACCGATATAGAAGTGAATGCAGATACTGTATACGACGCGAATATCCAGTGGTGGGACGGCAAGGAATACAAAAGCATACAGCTTACGCCTGAGGAGGCAACAGAGCTTTATTATTCGTGCATTGTTCCGGATACCGACTCCGGTGCTCTGGGCAGGGTGTGGATTTACAGCGGCGAAGACTACTACAATACGGTGTATGATGCTACGATATACATCGACCTCGTGGAGAAGAGCGCAGAAAGCTATGACGGGTATATAAACGACAACTTTTACACGAGGCCGACAGTGGACTCCAAAATAACAAATACCGCGCTCGAGGCAATGGGTATTGAGCTTCACACCGAAGGTGAGTCAAGCGCTTACAATGAAAAATATGACAGCAGCTATGCTGCGGCGGTTTACACCGGGTGAAACAAAGCAGAAGCGGAAGGTTTTTTCCTTCCGCTTCTGCTTTGCGTGGGCGGCAAGTTATGGTATACTGTAGAAAAAATTTTGCTGAAAGGAAGCCATAAGATGCTGACGCTTATCCTCGGCAGGGCGGGCAGCGGCAAGACCTCGTACATAATGGAAGGGATACGCCGCCGCGCGGAAAAAGGACAAAAAAGCGTACTCATTATACCTGAGCAGTACTCGCATGACGCGGAGCGGCAGCTATGCGATTTCTGCGGCGACTCGGTGAGCCTTTTTGCCGAAGTCCTGAGTTTTTCACGGCTGACAAACCGCGTTTTGGCAGAGACGGGCGGCCTTCCGGGGAAGACGCTTGACGCCGGTGGGCGCGTTCTCGTTATGAGCCTCGCTGTGGCTGCCGTGTCATCAAAACTCTCCGTCTATAACGTGGGCCGCCGTGCGGATTTTCTGGAGGGCCTTTTGCGCGCATACGACGAATTTAAGACAGCGAACATTGCGCAGGACAGCCTCGAAAAGGCGGCCTCTTTATTGGAAGGATCGCTTGCGAAAAAGCTTTGCGACCTCGGCCTGATATTCGGGGCGTTCGAGGCGCTCGTTCCGGACGGGATGTGTGACCGAACGGAAATCATGTGCAGGCTGGCGGAGAGCATTGATAAAAGTTCTCTCGGGGGAGAGGAGCACATTTATATCGACGGCTTCACCGATTTTACGGAGCAGGAGGCCGCCGTCGTCGAAAAGCTGCTTAATAAAGGCGCCGGGATGACCATCTGCCTTACTTGCGACGGTTTGGAAGGCGATGGAACGGAATTTGCGCTTCCGAGAAAGACGGCCTTAAGGCTTTTGCGGGAAGCTATGGAACGTGGAGTCCGGACTGAAATAATAAACCATGGGAATGATGCTCGGAGCAGAACGCCGGAGCTTAAATTTCTCGACGAGAACATCTTAAAATGGCCGCAGAAAATTTACGGCGGGAAAAACGAAGCTGTGGTGCTGTTCAAGTCGTCATCGGTTGCAGAAGAGTGCGAAAATGCCGCGGCGGTGGTAAGAAGACTTGTCAGAAGTGGATACAGATACCGCGATATTGCCGTCGTTGCGAGGAATTGGGGGGCATATGACCGCACTGCCGCCGGCATATTCGAAAAGTATGGCGTGCCGGTGCTGGTTGCCGAAAAATCACCGATACTTGAAAAGCCGGTCATGGCTATAGTGACATCGGCGCTTGACATAATAGTGAATAATTGGGATTATGTAAGTGTTTTCAAATATCTCAAAACTGATCTCGCGGGAATATCTCTTGAGGAGAGGGATGCCCTTGAGAACTATGTTCTTAAATGGAATATAAGAGGCGCATCTATGTGGACCAGAGAGGATGACTGGATATTTGACCCTTCCGGTTTCACCGCTGAGATGGAGGAGACTGACAGGGAGATGCTCTCACTGGTGAACGCAGTGCGGAAGAAAGCCGCGAAGCCGCTCTTTGAGCTTCAAAACAGACTCAAAAACGCCGAAAACGTAGCGGCGCAGGTCAGGGCACTTTATGATTTCCTGGTCTCCGTCGGCCTGTCGGAGCGGATCTCTGAAAAAGCGGAAGCGCTTTATAAGTCAGGTGACCGGCAGACTGCCGATGAATATGAAAAGCTATGGGACATCCTCATTTCTGCGATGGAACAGCAATCCGCCATAATGGGGGCTGAAAAGCTGGATGCCGAGGAGCTTGCCGGGCACTTTAAACTGCTTCTTTCGGAATACGACGTAGGCACGATACCGGCGGCTCTCGACCGGGTGAGCATGGGGCCAATGGACAGAACCAAGCGCCGGTTAGTTAAGTGCCTTATCGTCGTGGGCGCGTCTGACGATATGCTGCCCGACCTCTCACCGCGCGGCGGGATACTGTCTGAAAGCGAGCGGGACGAGCTCTCAAAATTTGGGCTGGGGCTCGCGGACACGGCGGAAACGCGGATTTCAAGGGAGTTAAACCTCATATACTCGTCGTTGACGCTCCCATCGGAGAAGCTCTTCATCTCTTACCCGGCAGAGGGCGAGAGCGGCAGGCCGTCATTTATTATGTCGCGCCTCTCCGCGATGTTTGGGGAGAAGATATGTCCAATATCGGAAGATATCCGTACGGAAGCGCCGATGCCCTGCTTCGAGATCGCGGTGGGACAGGACACGGAGCAAGCGAAAGCGGCGGCAGAGTATTTTAAAAACGCACCGGAGTGGAGAGCAAAATATGAAGCGGCACAGAGAGCCGCTTTGATTTCGCGCGGAACGCTGTCTTCAGATTCGGCTGAAAAACTTTACGGCGGAAAGCTGAACCTTACGGCCTCGCGGGTGGACAAATTTTATTCATGCAGGTTCTCATATTTCCTTCAGTACGGTCTGCGCGCAAAGTCACGTAAGCCCGCTGGGTTCGACGCGCCGAACGCCGGTACTTTCATGCACTTTGTTCTTGAAAACACCGTGAGGGAGGCGGAGGCTTCGGGAGGTTTCGGCGTGCTGGACGAAAACATGCTTCGAGCCGTCACAAAAAAATACGTGAAAAAATACGCGGAAAACGTCATGGACGGATTCCGCGACAAGTCTGAAAGGTTTAAATATCTGTTTACACGGCTTGCCTCGGACGCGGAGCGTATAGTTCTGGACATGGCGGAAGAGCTGGCTGATTCGGACTTTAAGCCGATGGCGTTTGAGCTCAACTTTTCACGAGGGGGAGACCTGCCGCCGGCTGAGCTCCAAGAAGGCGGAGTATCCGTCGCAGTATCCGGACAGGTGGACAGGGTGGACGGCTGGATAAAAGGGGACAAGCTGTATCTGCGCGTCATTGATTACAAGACCGGTAAAAAGGCGTTTTCACTCTCGGACGTGTGGTATGGCATGGGAATGCAGATGCTCATTTATCTCTTTGTCCTGCAGAAAAGCGGGACAAAGAAATTCAGCCGGGAAATAGTGCCGGCAGGTGTTATCTACGCTCCCGCGCGGGACGTTATCCTCTCTGTGCCGGCGGAATCCAGCGATGAGGATATCGCGAAAGAACGGGCGAAAAAGCTGATACGTTCCGGGCTCCTTTTGAAAGATCCAGAGGTTATCGAGGCCATGGAGCACGGCGCCCACTCAAAATACCTACCGGTTAAGTTTACAAAGGATGGAGCGCCGACGGGAGAAAACCTCGCAACTGCGGATAAGCTGGGAAAGCTCTCCGCGCACATTAACAGAACACTTCTTGAAATGGGACGCGAAATGGGGGACGGCGTGATCCAGGCCGACCCGTATTACAGGGGTAAGAGCGACAACGCTTGCCTGTTCTGCGACTATTTTGAAGCGTGCCACTTTAATGATGATACTGACAAACGGCGCTTTTTAACGAAGCTTAAGCCGCACGAAGCATGGAATAAAATAGAGGGAGTGGAAGATAATGGTTAAATTTGACTTCACCCCCGAACAGAAAATTGCTATTGAAAACCGAGGAGGCGCGCTTCTGTGCTCCGCCGCCGCAGGATCCGGCAAAACGCGCGTCCTGGTCGAACGGCTGATCGAAAGAGTTACAGACGAAAGCGATCCCTGCGATATTGATGACTTTTTAGTCATAACCTACACCAAGGCAGCCGCAGCAGAGCTCCGCTCGCGCATACTGGACGGCATATACGCCCGGATCGCGGAAGACCCGGAAAACCGCCGACTGCGCCGTCAGGCGGAGGGGTGCTATCGGGCGCAGATCGGGACGATACACAGCTTCTGCGCCAGGCTCCTGCGCGAGATGGTGCAAGCTCTCGGCATTTCTCCTGATTTCCGGGTCGCTGATGAGAGCGAGAGCGATATCATGAAGACGCGTGTTATGGAGAATGTTCTGGAAGAGCGCTATAGGGACATGAGCGAGGGATTTGCCCTGCTTGTCGACACCATGGGGGCGGGGCGTGACGACTCAAAGCTCGTCGTGACAGCGCTTGACACCCATACGAAGCTCCAGAGCCACCCGTATCCCGAAAAGTGGGTAAAAGAGCAGCTTGCCGAGCTCCGGCTGGATGGGGTAACGGACGTCTCCCAGACCGTCTGGGGCGGTATACTCATGCAGAGGGCGGAGAGCTCCGCACGCTATTGGCAAGAGAAGCTCTATAAAATATTAGAGGGAGGCGGGGACTATCCCGACTTCATGGCCGCCTATGGCGAAAGTCTTACGGTCACGCTCTCCTGTGTCCGCGCATTTTTATCCGGACTCCGAAACAGCTGGGACGAGGCTGCAATAAACTCCGTCATCGCGTTCCCCCGCGCAAAGCCGCTGAGGGGCTGTGACGACCTGAAAGAAATGCGCACGCGGTGCAAAAAAGAGATCGAAAAGGTGACGGGGCCATTTCGGCGCATGTCGGAAGGATATTTTGCGGATATGCGCGCCGTCGCCCCGGCTGTGGAAGAGCTTCTTTTCCTGGTTCTGGATTTCGACGCTGCCTATTCCGCCGAAAAGCGCCGGCGTTCCGTCATAGATTTTTCCGATCAGGAGCATATGGCGGTGCGCCTTCTCATAGACCCCGAAACCGGCGAACCAACGGAGACGGCGAGGGAGGTCTCCAGCCGCTACAGGGAAATAATGGTGGACGAATATCAGGATGTGAACGCCGTGCAGGAGCTGATTTTCCACGCGGTTTCAAAAGACGGGGAGAATATTTTCATGGTCGGCGACGTCCGCCAGTCGATCTACCGTTTCAGGCTTGCCGACCCCACTATATTTCTGCAGAAGTACCGTAGCTTTAAGGATGCGGCTGAGGCCGAGCCTTGCGAGGGAAGAAAGGTACTGCTGTCCCAGAACTTCCGTTCGCGGGAAGGGATACTCTCGGCGGTCAATTTCATTTTCAAAAATATCATGTCGCCGGACTTTGGTGAGCTTGATTACACCGAACGCGAATTTTTAAGGGTTGGGGCAGCATATCCCGAGAAGACCGAGCCATCGGTCGAGCTCGATGTCATCGACATGGCCGGTACGGAGGACGAGGACGGCGAGAGCCCGGAAAAGGCCGGGGCGGAGGCTGCCTTTATAGCACGCAGGGTGCTGGAACTCAAGAGAACGCTCCTTGTTTCCGACGGCAAGGGTGGAGAGCGCCCCGCTTCGTTCGGCGACATGGCTATCCTTCTCCGCTCGGTGGCGGGAAAAGCGCCTGAGTATGCCTCGGCGCTTCGTCGGGCGGGGATACCGGTCTCGTCTGACAGAAGCGGTCCGTTTTTCGAAGCTCCGGAAATAATAATGATGCTTTCGCTCCTTTCCGTCATTGACAACCCGCACCAGGATATTCCGCTTATATCGGTTCTGCGGAGCCCGATATGGGGCTTTAATGCCGATGAGCTCGCGTTAATACGTTTAAGTGACCGGAAATCGGATCTTTATTCGGCGCTGCGGGTTGCGGCGGAGTCTGATGAAAAATGCCGCGCATTTGCCGAAGAACTCTCATACTACCGGAACCTCGCTCCCGATATGTCGGCCGACAGATTTCTGTGGCACATATATAACCGAACAGGCATATTTGCCATAGTCGGGGCCATGCGCGGCGGTACGGCGCGGCGGAAAAACCTGATGCTTCTCTTCGAATACGCGCAGAGATTCGAGAGTGCAGGGTATAAGGGGCTCTTCGGATTTATTTCATACATGAGGGAACTCCGGGAGCGGGGAGACGACCCGGGTGAAACCGTATCGGCGGACGACGACGCCGTGCGTATAATGAGCATACATAAATCGAAGGGACTGGAATTTCCCGTCGTTTTCCTTGCGGACACCGCGAAAAAGTTTAACACCATGGACGCCAAAAAGCCGCTGCTCATACATCCGAAGCTCGGCATCGGTGCGAAACGGCTGGATCTTGTCCGCCGCATAGAATATCCGACGCTGCCGCGCCTGGCCGTGGCAGAGGCTGTTAACTCTGAAAATATGGCGGAGGAGATGCGCGTCCTATATGTAGCCATGACACGCGCGCGGGAAAAACTTGTGATAACGGCGGCATATTCCGACGCTGAGCGCGAAATGGCAAAGCTTCTCAAAGACTCGTCGCTGCCGGTACCGCCGCAGGTGCTCGCCGGGACGCACAGTATGGCGGACTGGATACTCCTCCCGGCGCTGTCGCGCCCGGAGAGCGGAGATTTGCGTTTCAGCTCGCCGTTTTTGCCATGTGAGGATGAAAAAGACAGGTGGGAAGTACGCCTTATTAAAAGCGCCGAACTGACTGAAGCCGCTGATGACCGGGAAGCGCGGGCACCGGAAAGCGCTAAGGGGGAGGGAATAGACCCCGCGGCTGTACGCGCGCTCACGGAAAAACTGGAATTTGAGTATCCGTACGCCGCCGCGGTGGACATACCGTCCAAGCTCACGGCTACGGAGCTGAAGGGTAGGTTTCCCGACTTTGAGGCGGCGGAGGACGCCGAGACGATACCAAAAGACAAAAAGCGCCGTGAGCTAAGAACGCCGGATTTTTCCGGCCCGGACAGGCCGATAACCGCCGCGGAGCGCGGAGTCGCGCTGCATCTGGTCATGCAGTACGCGGATTATTCGAAGTGCGCGCAACCGGGCGGCGCCGCGGCGGAGGCGGAGCGGCTGCGCGCTCTCGGGGTGCTGTCAGAAAAGCAGGCGCGGGCGGTGAGATATGATATGATAGAAGCGTTTTTCGCGTCGGATATAGGCCGGCGCGTACTCTCAGCCGAAAACCTGAAGCGCGAGTTCAAATTTTCACTATTGGTTCCGGCCTCGGAGTTTTTTCCGGATGGCGGAGACGACAGGATACTTTTACAGGGTGTTGTTGACTGCTGGTTCGAGGAAAACGGCGGGATCACCGTACTCGACTTCAAGACGGATTATGTGACGGAGGAGTCGGCGGAGGAGAGGGCCGGGCTTTACGCGGGCCAGCTTTCGGCGTACGCAACGGCGCTCTCGCGCATAACGGGAAAGCCGGTGCGGGAAAAACTGCTGTACTTTTTCGCAATAAACAGGGCGATTGCACTATAGCAGGAAACAGAAAAACCGTAAATTTCGGGGCAGACGCAGCTTGGTTATACTATCCTCACATTGCGCGATCTAAGCTTCAGACATCCATACTGATATGAATTAACCTCCCGGTCTTTTTCAGAACGGTCGAAAAACCCGTACCGTTCGGATCCGGGAGGTATTTTTTGTCTGTTTTTCTCGCTGTAAGCTAATGTTCCCCAACGGCAGAGCCGGTGTTCAGTTATGCTGCAAGTCATGCAAAGACATAAAAAATAGCCGCTAGGCGGCTATTTTTTTATGTCTCAGAAAATATACTTGGAAAACACGCGCTCAATGCGCGCCTCGTCGCCGCTCCTTATGGCGTCGAGCTGCTCCTCATGCTCGGAGACAACGTTGTCCAGACTTGAGAGCGTCGCCGTCCACTCCATTATGCGCAGCTTTATGCGGGCCGCCACACTCTCCCATATGGACATCAGCATCATGCTCGCGCAGCGCGAAACGATATAATTGTGGAAATCAAAGTCGTACGCCGTCATTTCCGACAGGTTCCCTTCTGCACACGCCGCGGCGATCTTCGCAATAAGCGCGGAGGCGGCGGCGTAGTCCTCCTCGGTAAACGTCTTTGCGGCGCACACGGCGGCGTAGCACTCAATTATACGCCGTATGGGCACGAAAACCCTGTCCCGTTCCTCCGGTTTCAGATCGGTGACGATCAGACCGACGCCGGGATGCTGGTAAATATACCCGTCCTGCATCAGACGCTTCAGCGCCTGGCGTATTGGCCCGCGGCTTATTCCCATCTGCTCCGCCAGATCTGTTTCAAGCAGCCGCGTCCCCGGCCCGAGCTTTCCGGACTTTATCGCGTCAACCATTGTCTTATATACCGTATCCTTAAGGAATCTCGTTTCTTGTTTTTCAAAAAAAAATTTCTCCGCCATGACAGCCTCCAGCGTATTGTTATTTGATGACACGAAGTATAACACATACAAGAGTCATTGGTCAACATAAATTATCCTGTGACATAGTCGCAAAATTAAAAAATGACATATGTTATAAAATATCAAATGACTAATTTGTTACATATGACAATAGACAACATATGTCAAATTGTGTTATAGTTTTGATACGGTATTGGAGCAAGCCTGCAAAATGGTATGCGCGGTTGAAAAGGCATATTCTCTGCTCTGCGGGCCGACTTTGCGCGGTAATAAGGCGCAGCTTCGGAAACCGCCGCGGCAGAGCGGAAAACAAGGCCGTCGGGCGCGAACGGCCAATTTTGCAAGGAAAGTCCTGACGCCGCCTAAAAAATATTGGAGGGAAATAAAATGAAAAAAGCGAGAAAAATTCCGGCTGTCCTCTTAGCTGGCGTGCTCGCGGCCGCTGTTCTGGCCGGCTGCGCGTCGGGCGATCCTTCCGGCTCCGGTCAAAGCGGCGATTCCGTTTCTGCAAGTACGGCCGTTTCGCAGAAGACCATCAAATTTGATATCGGTGAAAACGAGGAACATTATCTCTACGACGGTGCCGTAGCTTTTAAGGAGTATGTTGAGGCCAATACCGACGGGGCGATCGTGGTTGACATTTACCCCGCCAGCGCGCTCGGCGACGACTTTGACGTACTCGAATCCATACAGCTCGGCCAGGTCGAGATGAATGCGCCGTCTCCCGCGGTCCTTGCAAACTTTGTCAAGGAGTTTGACCTGCTCACCTTTCCCTTCCTTTTCGACACGCAGGAGATAGCCGACGCTGTTACAACGGGAGAATTCGGCCAGAAGCTTCTGTCCAAATGCTCGGATGCGGGTTTCCACGGCATTTGCATCGGCGACTTCGGCTACAGGCATGTCACGAACTCCATAAAACCGATAGAGACCGTCGACGACCTCTCCGGCCTGAAGATACGCACGATGGAGAACTCAGTCCATCTCGACACTTTCCGCGCTCTTGGCGCAAACCCGACCGCCATGGGTTGGTCTGAGGTCTTCACATCTCTGCAGCAGGGAACAATAGACGGTCAGGAAAACCCGTTTACCGGCATATGGACCGCCGGCATTTACGAGGTTCAGCCGTATATAAGCAAGACTGCGCACGTGTATGACTGGGTCGTCTTTGTAATCGGTCAGGATTTCTACGACGACCTGACCGCAGAGCAGCAGAAAGTTGTCGACGAGGCCGGCGAGATAGCCCGCGAGACTATGGCTTCGCTGAGCGCGCAGCGCGACGCCGAAGCCGAGCAGAAAATCATCGAATCCGGGAAAACTGCTGTCAACGAGATATCCTCCGAAGTACGCGATGAAATGAAATCGCTTGTCGAACCCGTCAAGGAAAAGTACGCCGCAACCGCCGGTCCCGAGTTGTATGAGCTGCTTAAGAGCGAGATCGCCAAGGCCGGTTAAGGCACAGGTTTTCAATATGTCCGGGAATGCTTCGGCTTCGCCGAGACATTCCCGGATTCGTGAGGAGGACAATCTTGAAAAAAATTGCAGGCTTTTTTGACCGGAATTTTGAAAAATACATAACCATCGTGCTCTTCAGCTCAATGATCTGCCTCTGTCTTCTCCAGGTCTTTTTTCGCTTTGTGGTAAATGCTTCCCTTGCGTGGACCGAAGAACTTGCCAGATACTGCTTCATCGCCAGCATATATTCCGCCGCGTCATACGGCGTAAAGACCGACGAGCACATACGCGTTGACGTTCTCAATTCTTTGCTGCCGCGCGGCGCGGCATTCTATCTTCGCATTCTGGCCGACATGATATGGCTTGTTTTCTCTGTGTACGTTGTCTGCTCCGGCGTTGGCATGTGCAGGACATTCGTCATACGCGGCCAATCCACGCCGACGCTCCACATACCTACAGGATATCTCTATGCCGTTGTTCCGGTAGGCTTCGGGCTGATAGCTGTCCGTATTGTCCAGAAGGTCATATCCGATATCAGGAACCATTTCCATGAGGCAAAGGATGGTGAGGCAAAATGATTGTTCCGGTGATACTGTTCGCCTCCTTCGCTATACTCCTTTTCATCGGCGTCCCGATATCCATATCGATAGCGGCTTCGACGCTCTGCGCGCTGCTTTTCTCCGGCGGCAACACGACGATGGTGGCCCAGGTCGCCTTTTCCGGCAACGACAGCTTTGCCTTCCTCGCCGTGCCGATGTTCATCGTCGCCGGTGTCGTCATGGAGCGCGGCGGTCTTTCCAAGCGCATTATCAAAATTGCCACGTCGATGATCGGGCCGCTGCCGGGCGGGCTCGCCTGCGTTACGGTTCTCGGCTGCATCTTCTTCGGCGCGATGTGCGGCTCAGCGCAGGCCACCGTCGCCGCCATCGGTGGGCTTATGATCCCCTCAATGATCAGGCAGGGTTATCGCAGGGGCTTTTCCGGCGCGGTCGCGGCATGCAGCGGAGGTCTCGGCGTTTTAATCCCGCCGTCAATACCGCTTATCCTCTACGGCATATCGGTTGGGGTGTCAATCACAGATCTCTTCGTGGCGACCATTGTTCCCGGCGTTCTCACCGGAATCGCCATGATAATAGTCGCAGTTTTCATAAGTAAGAAAAACAACTGGCGCGGCAGCGGAGATGAATTTGGCTTCCCGGCGTTCATCAAAGCACTTTGGGACGGCAAATGGGCCGT
>JBFWIW010000063.1:7556-16474 GCA_050253535.1 Oscillospiraceae bacterium | reverse complement strand
CGGATGGCAAAGTTCTGCTGCTCGCCCGGAAGCGCCATGAAGAGAACGACTCTCAGGTTGCCTATGAGCTGGACCTGCGCCCCGGGGGCCTCCAGCGAGAGGATATCGTCGTCATTGAATACGGCGATGGCCTGCAGCACAAAATTGTTGCGGCTGTATTCCGAGGCGCTGTCATTCGGCACGGCGTCTATGTCTATCTCCACAAGCCCGCTCTCGCCCGCCAGTTCCTCCGCGTTCTTTTTGACGCCGTTTAACTGATAGGAGAGGCCGAGCGTCCACGGCAGCGAGGAAAAAGGCTCGGCGGTCTTCCCCTCAAAATAGAAGCGGTCCGGGGCGCTTTCCCCGTCAAAGCTGAAGACCACTTTGCCGTCCCCGGCGGCGGGCTCGGTTCCGTCCGTCAAGTTTGACACCTCGTCGTAATTGCCGTAGTCGGTGAGCTCCGCCGCGCCGTTCATCCGGTAGCTTTTTACAACGCTGCCCTCCTGTAGGCTGCCGTAATAATCCAGCATCGCGTAATACGTCTCGTCACAGGCGGGGGAGACCCCGCCGGACAAGTCCGGCTGCGCGGCAAGACCGTTTGTCATAAGCAGAGCCGGCGACAGCCCTATGAGCATCAGCCCCGACACCAGCCGCCTGCGCCTTAACTTTCTCCAAGAATGGCTGACGGTATGAAAATGGCGATACATTGACATTACTCCTCTCGTTGTCTCCAAGAATAATCGACTTAAAAATTTTAAAAACAAGTGTTGATTTTTTAACTGTGGATGATTATAATACGATTGTTGGTGAAAATCAACAGTCATATGTGAAAATTTCAGCGCGGGAACTGAGAAAAATAAATCAAAAATACCAAAGATATGTTTACAGAAGAGGAGGGCGGCTATGAAAGAGAATACAGAAGACAGAAGAATACGCAGAACGAAACGGCTCTTAAAGCAGGGACTTGCCGAACTTTTGAAGGTCAAGGAATTCAAAAACATTTCCGTGCGCGACATAACGGACCACATGGACCTAAACCGCGGGACCTTTTACCTGCACTACTCCGACACTTACGAGCTGCTGCAGAAACTGGAGACCGACGCGCTCAGGGACGTTCAGGAGATGATAGACAAATACGGCGAAGAGGATAAAACTTACACCCTGCAGCCGATTTTTGAGCCGATACTAAGCTACATCGTTGAAAACCGCGACATCTGTTATTCGCTGTTCGTAAACAATGCCTCCAGTAACTTTATTGACGAGATCCAGAAACTCATATATAAGAACGGTTCCGCGATGATGCACAAGCGCTTTTCCAGAGTACCGGAGGAAAAGCTTCCGTACCTGTTCAGCTTTATAACCTACGGCCTCATCGGGCTCATTAAGCAGTGGTTCGATACGGATATGTCGCTCGTTAAGCGCGATATCGTTGTAATGGCCGATGCCATGGTCTCGGCCGCGGCCGAAAGTCTCATTGCCGCCCCCGCCAGGTGAAATCCGATATTATTTTCAGAAGGTGTTCAGTTTGATACAGAAAATTTCCCACCGCCTTACCAGAAAACCGAAGCTTGTAGTTATTATCGCCGTGCTGCTTCTTATACCTTGCCTCATCGGTATTGCCGCAACACGGATCAATTACGATATATTGACCTACCTCCCGCCGGACCTCGATTCCACGAAAGGCGAGGGCCTTCTGGAGGAGCCGTTCCACGACGCCGCGACCAGTATGCTGATAGTGGATGATATGCCCGCCCGCTATACGGAAGAGCTCGTGGAATCCATTCAGAAGGTAAAGGGTGTCAGCAACGCGGTGTGGATCTCCGACCTCTTGGGCATACAGATACCCATGAATATGCTGCCGGAGGAGCTGCGCGAAACATTTTTCTCAGGCGGCTCCACCATGATAGTGGTGCAGTACGACATGCCGGGCGCCTCGGATGAGACAATGAGCGCCATAACGCAGATTCGTGCGTTGTGCAACGAGCACTGCTTCCTCGCCGGTTTTTCGGTCCTCATTAAGGACACGAAAGATCTGGTGGATCAGGAGCTGCCATTTTACATACTGATTGCGGTGGCGCTCTCTTTTGCGGCCATGGCACTGACGCTGGACTCATGGCTGCTGCCCGTCGCCTTTCTGTCGGGCATCGGGCTTGCCGTTATGTACAATTTCGGCACCAATTTCTTTATGGGCGAGATATCCTATATCACAAAGGCCATAGCCGCCGTCCTGCAGCTGGGCGTGACCATGGATTACTCAATTTTCCTCTACAGGCGGTATGAGGAGGAGCGGGGCCGCTATGACGACAAGCGGGACGCTATGGCAAAGGCCATCGAGGCCGCGTTCACCTCTCTCTCCGGCAGCTCGCTCACCACCATCGCCGGTTTTCTGGCACTGTGCTTCATGCAGCTTCTGCTCGGCAGGGACATCGGCATCGTCATGGCCAAGGGCGTGATCATCGGCGTACTGACGGTCATTATTGTGCTGCCGTCGCTCCTTCTTACCATGGACAAAGGGATAGAAAGATGCCGTCACCGCAGCCTGATTCCCAGCTTTGACCGCATCAACCGCTTTATAATAGGAAACCGGAAAAAGTTCGCCGTTATCTTCCTCCTGCTGTTCGTCCCCGCCGTATACGCACAGAACCACGCTTCCGTATACTACAAGCTCGACGAGGCGCTGCCGCAGGATATGCCGTCCATCATCGCCACCAATATTCTTAAGGACGAATACGATATGGCGTCCACCCACTTCGTGATCCTGGACGACGATCTGAGCAGCGCCGGGATGAACGAGCTGACGGCCCGGATAAAGTCAGTCCCCGGCGTTGAGTCGCTTGTATCATACAACGAGCTGCTGAGCGCCGACATCCCCGATTTCTTTATCCCGCAGGAAATAAAGGATATGCTCAAACAGGACGGGAAGCAGCTTATTATGATAAATTCGCGCTATACGGCGGCCTCGGACGAGGTGGCGGTGCAGCTCGACGAGATCAGAAATATCGTCAAGTCCTATGACTCCGGCGCGTATATAACGGGCGAGGCGGCCCTGACAGCCGACCTCATAAGCACGGCCAGCGTGGACTTCAAGGTGACGAGCTACATCTCGATAGCCGCTATCTTTCTGATAATCGCAATCGTGTTCCGGTCACTCACCGTCCCCGTTATACTGGTCTCGACGATAGAGCTTGCCATCTTCATCAATCAGGGAATCCCGTATTTCACCGGCACGGTGATACCGTTCATAACGCCGACCATAATAGGCTGCGTACAGCTGGGCGCGACGGTCGATTACGCGATACTGATGACGACCAGATTCCGAGAGGAGATACGAAATGGAAAAGACCGCAAAGAGGCCATCCGGATAGCGGCCTCGGCCTCGGACGGGGCAATCATTACGAGCTCTTTGGTGCTGTTCTGCGCGACGCTGGGCGTCGGACTCATATCGAAGGTCGAGATCATCAGCAACATCTGCCTGATGCTCTCCCGCGGCGCGCTCATCTCCGCCGTTGTGAGCATATTCATCATGCCGTCGGTGCTTATGATCTGTGAGCCCGTCATCGCGCGTACCAGCCTCAATTGGAGGCATCTGCCCCGCAGAAGAGGGGAAAAAGCCGAGTGCTTATCGAATGTAAAGTGACCGGAGATTATATGAAGCATGGCCCCGGCAGCGCAAGCGCTGCCGGGGCCATGCTTGTTTAGCTGAACGGAGGTGAGCGAAAATCAGTTATGAAGTCCGGGAATTACTAATAAATTGTGATATGGATCGTAAACCAAATATTGAACATTTATACAAATAATGTTATGATGTTTTTAAGCCTATATGGCAAGAAAGTTGAGATGGGGTAACATGCAGAAGCGATTTATTTCATTTTTCCTAACGCTTGTTTTTCTGATCACCATTACCCCGGCGGCATATGCCGCCGGCGGAAGCCTTGATAATTTCAAAGAGGTCAATACATACGCCCAGGGGCAGTTTTCCGATGTGGCCACGGGCGCTTGGTACGCGGAGAACGTGGCGTCGGCATATGAACTGGGCCTTATGAAGGGCAGCAGTACCACGGCATTCAGCCCTGACGGTAATGTCACGGTGGCGGAGGCCGTTACTATGGCGGCAAGGCTGCACAGCATCTATACGACCGGGACGGAGAGCTTCGTGCAGAGCAGTCCATGGTATCAGGACTATGTCGACTACGCCACAGAGAACGGTATAATCGCCGACGGGCAGTTCTCAAGCTACACGGCGGCGGCTTCGCGCCTGCAGTTTGCGGCCATTTTCGCCGCGGCCCTGCCGGACGAGGCCCTATCGGCGATAAACACCGTGGAGAGCGGCGTGATACCGGACACCAACAGTTCTTCGGTCTATAAGCTGTACCGCGCCGGCATTCTCACGGGGAGTGACAGCACCGGCGCTTTTAAGCCGGACAGCACGATAACCCGCGCCGAGGCATCAACCATAGTCGCGCGTATGGCGGATGAGACGCTCAGGAAGGTTATAACGCTTAAGGCATCGGGTAAAACGGAACTGACGGCGGAGCAGGTTTACGCACAGTGCGCCCCGGCGGTGTTCTATATCGAGGTCTATGACAAAAATGACGACGCGTTTGCCAGCGGCAGCGGATTCTTCATTTCCGACGACGGAATAGCCGTCACGAATTACCACGTTATAGAGAGCGCGTATTCCGCCTATATTCTCACTTCGGATACAAACGAAGTTTACGAAGTTCTTGGGGTTCTGAATTACAATGTGGATGAAGACTGGGCGGTACTGAAGATCGATGGCTCCGGCTTTGATTATCTGGACATCGGCGACGCCTCGGCCGTCGTGGGCGGAGCTACTGTCTATGCCATAGGAAATCCCCTGGGCCTGCAGAATACGATCTCACAGGGGCTGATTTCCAACCCCGCAAGGGATTTGGACGGGGTCGCTTACATCCAGACCAGCGCGGCGATATCCAACGGCAGCAGCGGCGGCGCGCTCATAAACAAATACGGCGAGGTGATCGGGATAACCTCCGCGTCATTCGTTGACGGCCAGAATCTGAATCTCGCCGTGCCGATAGAGAAGGTTGCAGTTACGGGTACTGCAAAATATATTTCATTTTCGACAGTCGCGTCAAAAATTTTAATAGCGAATCCGCAGGAAGTTTCAATGTCCTGGGGAGATCAGGCTACGATAAACATTACGCAGAATACAAAAAGCGGTAATGTTTATCTGAAGTTCACCACCGACCAGCCTTCGATCGTCTCATGGACTACTGAAGATTGGGACGATGACGGAAAGACGATACCGCTTACAATATATGCACTGGCCGAAGGTACGGCGCATATTCTGATCAGGATCTATTACAGCGGCTCCGACGAGCTTGTTGCTTCGACCACTGTAACCGTTACGGTGTCTTTGGGTGACGTCTATTATGAGAACTTCTATCCGGTGCCGGATTACGGCGCATATGCCGGTGTTCAGGCATTTTATGAATATTACAACAGAAGTGAATCCGCCTATACGTACTATTATAAAGCCAGCGATCTGACGACCGACTATGATGAGACCTTGGACGGATATAAAAAACTTCTTAAGCTGTGCGATTTTGCATATTACTTCGATTACGTCAGCGATCAGGATGAAACTATAGAAGTATACAGCCACAATTACTACAATGCCAGAGTTTATTTCGGCAGGGAATATTATAATAATATCAAATGTGTTTTTGTGAAGATTAAATGGAATTAGAGACAAAAAGGCAGTATGCACAAAACGTCGTCGTTTTCAGGCTGAAATATTGAGAAAGCCGGGGATTCAGTATGTATAAGAGGATAATATCTATTTGCCTTGTGTTCGTTTTTTTAATCGGTTTCGCGCCTGCTGCCGCCGCGGCAGGGGACTTGGGTAACTTCAAAGAGGTAAATACATATGCCGAGGGGCAGTTTTCGGATGTGAGTTCCGACGCGTGGTATGCGGGGAGCGTGGAGTCGGCGTTTGCTATGGGGCTGATGAAGGGCAGCAGCGGCAGCCAGTTCAACCCTGCCGGAAATGTCACGGTGGCGGAAGCGATTACTATGGCGGCAAGGATCCACAGGATATATACGACAGGGATTGAGAGCTTCACACAGACCAGTCCCTGGTATCAAATATATGTGGATTATGCCGCAAATAACGGGATAATCAGCTATGGGCAGTTTTCAAGCTATACGGCGGCGGCTACGCGTCTGCAGTTTGCCACCATCTTTGCCTCCGCCCTGCCGGACGGGGCTTTGAGCAATATAAGCACGGTGGAGGACAGCGCGATTCCGGACACGGACAGTGCCGCCGTCTACAAGCTGTACCGGGCCGGGATACTCACCGGAGACGACAGCGGAGCCTTTAATCCAGAGAGCACCATAACCCGCGCCGAGGCTTCCGCAATAGTTTCACGCATGGCGGACGAATCGCTGCGAAAGGATATTACGCTCAAGGTTGATAACTCAAAGCCGGAACTTACGGCGGAGCAGATCTTCGCGCAGTGCAGCCCGGCGGTATTCTTTATCGAGGTCTACGACGAAAATGGCGAGGCATACGCCTCAGGAAGCGGCTTTATTATCTCAAAGGCGGGAAAAGCCGTGACCAACTACCATGTGATCGAAGGCGCTTCTTCGGCGAAAATAACCACGTCCGACACGGGCGAGGTATTCGACGTGCTCGGCGTATACGATTACAGCATTAGCGAGGACTGGGCGGTTCTTAAAATCGACGGTTCCGGTTTTTCATTTCTGGACATAGGCGAAGCATCGACCGCCGTTGGCGGGGCCACGGTCTGGGCCATAGGAAATCCCCTCGGTCTGCAGAATACGATCTCGCAGGGGCTGATTTCCAACCCCGCAAGGGATTTGGACGGGGTCACTTACATCCAGACCAGCGCGGCAATATCCCACGGCAGCAGCGGCGGCGCGCTGATAAACAAATACGGCGAGGTGATCGGGATAACCTCCGCGTCCTTTGTGGATGGGCAGAATCTGAACCTGGCACTGCCCATTGAGGTTATCTCATCTTACAGTGACGATAGCTATGCTCCGCTTTCAGCACTCGACGAGGCCGCGGAGGCGGAAAAAAAGTCTCTGAAGCTGAGCGCGTCGGAAACTTCGGTGACGCTGGAGGTCGGGGACAGCGCCGATATTGTATTTACGCACAATGCAAGCGGGCATTTCCCATACAATATCGTATACAATATCGGCAATCAGAATGTTGTTTCGTACTCGTCGGGAGAATGGTCCGACGATGGGAAATCGCTGTCTTTAACGTTCTGCGCTTTGTCGGAGGGAACCACATATATTTCTGTCAGTGTGGTTGACGGCGAAACGGGTGAAGTGTTGGCCTCAACCAAGGTCGTGGTTAACGTGGATGCCGGAGAAGCATATTATGAGGGGTTTTACCCGGTGCCGGATTACGGGTATTTTACAGGGACGTCGTTATACGACGTATATACCGCTAATTCCTCTGAGTTTGCATTATATTATTATGCGATTGATGACCTTGATCTGGGAGCTTATGACACGATATATGGCTATATTGATCTGTTGGAGAAGGAAGGATTTTATTATTCGCGTGATTTCACCAATGGCAGCGATTTTACGATGGCGGTGTATGCCAACGATGATTACGGCATGGAGGTCTATTTTGGCCCGATAGTTTATAATGACGTACTATGCTTATGTGTTATTGCCTGGTATTAAATCCCAAAGTGTTTTTGATCGGTTTCGGATGTGCAGAAATCCCCCGCCTCGGCGGGGGATTTCTGTACTGTTTTCATTAATTGTTTTACCGGACAACGGTTCTGCACAGGTGCTTCATAATGTCCTTACGGGTGACTATCCCGACGAACAGGTTGCGGTCGTCGACGACGGGGATGAAATTCTGATTGAGAATGCTCATAAATAGTTCCTCGATAGACGAGGTTATCTTTACCGACGGATTTCTGTCGGTGCTCAAAATGTCGCGGACTAAGGTGCCGTCAATAGGCTTTGTACTGTCCTTCATTTCGCAGCCGTCAAATAGATACCATAAAAAGTCGCCCTCGCTGACTGTCCCAATGTATTCGTTTTTCCTTGTTATTACGGGGACGGCTGAAAAACCGTAGCGCCGTATTTTGTCGAGCCCCTGTTTTAATGTTGCATCATCATACAGAAAAACAACATCCTGTTTGGGTACCAGAAAAAAAGCTATATTCATATACTCCTCCGTATGTACATATCGTGTTGAGTCTGCCCGTTACGGTTCTTGCTATCATAGTATATCATCTTCGACGCGATCTGGAAATCACAAAAATAATGCAGGTAAATTATTTGTATTTTCGCATGATCGGAGAATAAAACCCGCCGCGGACATCTGACAATCGCCTCCTTTGCAGCCGCAGGGCGTTCGGTTTCAATAATTAATATCGGTAATTTAAAGTTTTAGTTGACTATTTATTAAATGAATGGATTAATAAAAGAGATAACAGTTTCGCTGATATAATCATTTTTGGGAGGGGCGTAGCTATGATACGCTATGTGCACACGAATATAATCGCGAAAGACTGCGAAAGGCTTATAAATTTTTATAAAGAGGTTTTTGGGTGCCGGAGCATCGGAGAAAAACGCGATCTGCGCGGGCAGTGGCTCGACAGTATGACCGGACTCACCGGGGCGCATATCGCGGGCGAGCATCTGTGTCTGCCCGGATATGGCGAGGATCATCCCACGCTCGAAATCTTCTCTTATGACCAAATGTGCGCCGGGCAGGCGCACCGGATAAACGAACCCGGCATAGCGCATATAGCCTTTGAGGTGGACGACGTGGCCCGGACGCTCGAAAAGGTGCTGAAAGCGGGCGGCGGCACGGTCGGCGAGCTCGTCCGCGCGGATTATGAGGATGGCCGCAGGGCGACCTTCGTATACGCGACGGACCCGGAGGGCAACATTGTGGA
>JBFWIW010000063.1:0-7456 GCA_050253535.1 Oscillospiraceae bacterium | reverse complement strand
ATGACCGTATCATTTAAAGGCGCGCCGTCCCACGCCGCCTATCCGGAAAACGGGCGCAATCCCGGGTTTGCCGCCGCCCGCCTTATTTCCGCCCTGCCGGAGCTCACCGACAGCGCCCGGTACGGCGGACTGACTATGGCGACCCTGATCGGCGCGGAAATCGGTGCAAAAGCGTTCGGCTCAGCCGCCGGAAGCGCCGAGGTCTGGCTGACGCTGCGGGCGTGGCGCGAAGCGGACATGGCTAAGCTCATCATGTCCACAGAGGAAAAGGCCCGTGCCGAAGCTGCAAGCGGCGGAGTGGAGGTGTCATTTTCCTTCTGCGATGTTTTCCCGGCCACCGTCAACGATGACGCCGCGCTTGAGCAATTGGAAAAAATCTGCCCAGAAAACGGGCTTTCCTGTGTCCATTTGCAGGAGCCATTCCGCTGGTCGGAGGACTTCGGGTATTACGGGTCCGACGCAAAGGCCGTCATTGTGGGCATCGGCGCGGGGAAGGACTCCCCGCAGCTCCACACGGAAGCGTACGTATTCAACGACGGCATAATCCCGGCGGCGCTAACGCTGTTTTCCGCTCTCGCGGAGCGGGGATAGCGTTTGGCCCGGGCGCATTGTCCATATCGGAATTTGATTCGCGGACAGCGCTTATTTGCCGGCGGTAGCGCCTGCATCTTCGCCGCAGGGGGGGATTTTGACGGAGCAGGCTGACGGGTGCCGGGACCTCTTGAATGGGGTTCAGGAGGCCGAAGGTTCAACTCCTGTCACTCGGACCAAATTTTCCAAAAGGTCTTGAACTTTTTAAGTTCAAGACCTTTTGGTTTTTGTGGTTATTTGGCATACTAAATTCAGTTGATTAAATTTGGGGGACTGAAATTTGCTTAAAGAGAGAACAGAGGTTACGTCTAAACGAATTGGGCTTGAAAAAATTGACTCTCCTGTTTACAATAACTGCCCCGTTGGGATTCGGTTTGAAATCGGGGACGGCGACCCTTTTTTCTGTTATAGCTTCAGAATCTTAAGCAGGATATATTTCCGTGAAGCAGTACGCAGAGCGGTTACTGTTTACCAAAACGCGCCCGGCACGTTTGACACATTACTTTGGATCATATATCCCTATGGCGACAATACTGAGAAAAAGCTGCTCGGACGCTTTTGCGAGTTAACACGCCTGCCTCCCCCGCAGGAGCGGTATTCAGAAATAGTACCGCTGGAAGGTGATCCTGACGCACTTTTGGAAGAGGTCAGGTGTTATTGGGACCTTCAAGCTAATCCGGTAAACATTGAATTGCTTTTCAAGGAGATAGTAAAGGCTGATTTTGGAGGATTTCGTGAACTTGAATTTTTTGTATACCTTCTTGATACCAGGCTGAATATGCTGTTGAATCTGTACGACGATAGAGGGCTTGACATAGCCGCCGAGTCACATGATATGATAACGCCGTTTTATGAAAAATACGGTAATTGGATCATGGATAATCTGTCAGGCAAAACAAGTGATTTGGTACCGGATGACTGCGAGAATTTCGAGCACATTGAAACCCTGGTTTTATCGAATCTGTCTTCCATTCTGGACGTGTCAAAACTCAAAAAAGATGAGCAGAACGGTTATTACGTTATAGATTCCCAAAATGACCTTTGGCTTGAGTTCTGCGGCAGTGAAGTTATAATCCATTATGCAAAAGAACATCACCATATTATGGGCATGGATTACAAAACCATGGATGAATGGGCATCAGAGGTTTGCTGTTTTCTCGGATTACTTGTTAACAGTGCAGTCAGGTTTGAATATTATTATCGCGGCAAAAAACAAATCCGCGTCAAGGTATATTCGCTCCATAATGGTAAGGAAGAGCTGATTGAGCATGTTAGGACTAATTTAAATCCCTTTTTGCTTCATTCGAAAAATGTGAAAAGAGAGGTAAAACTGATAGAGTTTAAGCCGCAGTAATTCTGTTTGCTTTTTTCTTCTCCAGACGAGTCATTTCTCACGGGTATAAATCAAGATATTCATATCTGATAAACGTTTTATGTGTATACCGCTTGCCGATTGCCTGAAAACCATTGATATTACTGGATTTCTCCAGGTCCTATAATTTCACTCCGACCAACTTAAATGAACCCCGAGTGTTCATAAGAACGGAAACAGGCTGATATCACGTCGGCCTGTTTTTGTTTGCAGTGCAGAAAAAATAATGATATATTTTTATTGCTTATGGTTTGAAAAATGGTCGTTATCACAAGTAATATGCAAAATTATGGGCCAAAATAGTATCGTTAAGATCAATCGGGGTGTCCGTTAGGCGAGTTCAATGGATAAAGCTGGCATGGACTTGGGTGAAAGGAGCGGCAATGAAGATCGCTGTCATTACGGGCGCGTCCAGCGGGCTGGGACGCGAATTTGTAAAACAAATTGCCAGAAAGTCGAGACTTGACGCTGTTTGGGTGATCGCACGGCGTGAGAACAGATTGCGTGAAATCGCAGAAGAATTATCCGTTCCAGTCGTTCCGATCCCATTGGATCTGACAAAACAGGAGAGCTTCTCCGTTTTACAAGCACTTCTTGAAGAGAAAAAACCTGATATCCGCATACTTGTCAACGCTGCCGGATTCGGCAAAATGGGGAACTATGTGGAAATACCGGTTCAGGACAGCGACAATATGATTGAACTCAATTGCCGCGCCCTCGTACGGATGACAGTGCTTGCCCTGCCCTATATGACGAGGGGTGCTCGGATACTGGAGGTATGTTCGACTGCATCGTTTCAGCCTTTGCCGGCATTGGGGGTCTATGCGGCGAGCAAGGCATTTATTCAGAGCTACAGTCGGTCGCTTCGTTGGGAGCTTTTCGGGCGCGGTATCCATGTGACCGCCGTTTGCATCGCATGCGCATTATGTCGCGCAGGCCGCTCTCCGCGCCAGTAAATTCAATCTTCCGGTCTCAACACCCGGACCGATTGCTTCTTTGCAGCGTCTCTTTACAAAATTCATACCTCACGAAATCATCATCGCCTGCTGGGAAGGTTTTCGCCGTCTTTAGCACAACGATAGTTAAGTGTTTTTCTGTAATATTCGTTTGCTTAACGCCATAAAACCTCCATACTATGCGGGTTTCCGATTTTGTCCTTATGAACACTCGCACCACTACGAGAAACCCTCGAGTGTTCATAAGGACAAAAACAGGCTGACATCGTCGGCCTGTTTTTGTTTGTGTCAGTTTCTTTTTTCTTTCCGGTCTGCTTATCCTTCTGATTCTTCACATATTCCAAAGATTTGAGGACAGCTTCCAATTATGATTGGCCGCCGTCCTCATTTTCGTTTGCTTCATGCTTCGGCAGTATCGTTATTACAGGTTCTTTTGCGGATATGAACACCTCCTCCGCGGCAACCTGTGCCTGCTGCAATATCTCAATCGATTTTGTTATCGCTCTGAAAAGCTTATGATACATCTGTGCGTAATCAGGCATTTTTCTTACCTCTTTTTATGAGCGTTGAATAGTGTTAAACATCATTGGCTGCATTATACATTAAAATGATTTTGTTGTAAACACTATTCAACACTTTGGAGGTGGAACATGTTCAAGCTAAAAGCACCGGACGGCACAAACAATATCTGCGGTAAAAAGCTCGCCAGGCTCCGTACTGAGCATAACCCTCCTTTGTCACAACGTAAACTGGCCCAAATACTCCAAGTGGAAGGGTATGACGTAGATAATCACTTCGTTCGCCGTGTGGAGTTGGGTATGCGTTTTGTGACGGATATTGAACTGCTGATGTTATCCGATGTGCTGGGGGTAAGCCTTGACGAGCTTTTGCGGGAGGATTGACCGGCATTAAGTATTTTTATCTGTAATATTCGCTTGTCTGACGCAAAAAACCTTTGTTTTATGCAAGTTTTCGAGTTTGTCCTTATGAACACTTCGACCATCGAAAGACCGCCGTTTTTGAAACAGCGGTCTTTTTATTGCCCTGTATTCATCCGAGGTTGAGAGATCCTATAATTTCACTGTATGGGCTTTGGAATTATAGGATCTGTGCAAAGCAGTAAAAACCATGTCCGAAAACAGCCGGACAATCATCCGGAATGTGTTATAATAAAGCCAAAGATCAAAAAGGGGCGAAACGATGCTGCCGGACGACAACAGCGGCCTGTATGCCGCATTTAAAGCAAAAGATGCGCGGTTTGACGGGCGTTTCTTTGTGGGCGTATCCTCCACAGGGATATATTGCCGACCGGTATGCCGGGCGAAGCGGCCCAAAGCCGAAAACTGCACCTTTTTTTCCAGTGCAGCAGAAGCGGAGCAAGCCGGGTATCGCCCATGTCTTTTGTGCAGACCGGAGCTTGCCCCCGGCACATCGCTCACCGACGCTGCCGGCACATTGGCTCCCCGGACGGCACGAATGATAGAAGAAAACTGCGCAAGCGGGCAAAGCCTGCAAGAAACCGCCGGGCGTCTTGGCTATACCGACAGGCATTTACGACGTGTTTTTACTGCTGAATACAATGTGTCGCCGGTACAATATCTTCAAACGTGCCGATTGCTTCTTGCCAAAAACCTGCTCACTGATACAAACCTGCCCGTATTAGAAGTCGCAATGGCGGCTGGCTTTGGTAGTTTACGACGTTTCAACGATTTATTTAAAAAGCATTATCACCTTTCGCCTACAGCCTTAAGAAAGAGAATACCGGGGCAAAAGAAGCAAAGCAGTGATATAACGGTGTCATTGGGCTATCGCCCGCCCTATCGCTGGGATCAACTGCTCAGCTTCCTTGCCGGGCGCGCAATCCGCGGCGTAGATTGTGTAAAGGACGGGGAATACCTGCGTACCGTGCATTTCATTACCGCGGAAAACAAACCGGTATATGGCTGGGTACGGGTAGGTCATACACCTAAAAAGAACGCTTTGACCGTCACTGTAAGCGAAACCTTGCTGCCAGTTCTTCCACAGATATTAGCACGGATAAAGCGCTTGTTTGATTTGTATTGCGATCCCGAAGCGGTATTTCAGACGCTTGCCGGGATGAACGATATTCGCCCCGGTCTTTGCATATTGGGAACCAGGCTCCCCGGCAGCTTCGACCCCTTTGAAATGGCGGTGCGGGCGGTCTTGGGGCAACAGATCACCGTAAAAGCAGCAAGCACTCTGGCCGCAAGGATTGTCGATGCTTACGGCACTCCCGTTCAAACCGGGATAGCAGGCTTAACCCATGTTTTCCCTTCCCCAGAAGATATCCTCGCGTTAGACGGGCCAATTGAAAATTGCTTTGGCCCGCTTGGTGTTACCGCTACACGCGCAAAGACAATTTATGAATTAGCACGTGCGTTGGCAGAGGGGAACATTAATTTTGACCTTCCGGCCCAACCGGAAACGGAAATAAAAAAGCTGCTTGCAATCCCCGGTATTGGAAGCTGGACGGCACATTATATCGCAATGCGTACAATGCAATGGCCTGACGCATTTCTGGAAACAGATGTCGGAGTGAAAAAAGCGCTTTCGCCCCACACGTCAAAAGAACTGCTTAAAATGGCTGAAGGCTGGCGACCGTGGCGCAGCTATGCGACGATAAACCTGTGGAACGCACTATGATGGGAGGTTGTTACCATGTACTATTCAACACGATACCTATCGCCTATAGGTGTGATTACGCTTGCTTCTGACGGCGATAATCTTGTAGGCTTATGGATCGACGGGCAAAAATATCATGGCCATACTATCCCCGAAGTAATGACCGAAAAAAAAGATATCCCAGTGCTTGATGCCGCTAAAAAATGGCTGGACAGATATTTTGCCGCTGAAAAGCCCACCATTTCCGAGTTGCCGCTTGCCCCTGTCGGCGGGAAATTTCGTCAAAGCGTCTGGGAGATCCTGTGTCGGATTCCATACGGAGAAGTGACCACTTACGGAGACATCGCAAAGATAATGGCTGCAAAGATGAACCGGGTAAGTATGTCCAGCCAGGCGGTTGGCGGAGCTGTCGGTCATAATCCGATTTCTATCATTATCCCATGTCACCGGGTTGTGGGTGCAAACGGCAGCTTGACTGGCTATGCCGCAGGTGTAGGCACAAAAGGTAAGCTGCTGGAACTGGAGGGTATTGATGTTTCCGGCCTGTTTTTGCCGAAAAAAAGTACCGCGATTTAATAAGCACCCATATGTATCGCTTACCTGTTTCCACTGTCGTCTGTTAGAGCTTTTCAGGACATTATTCAAATGTACGTCGCAACCGTTCCGGTCGTGGTACTGTCCATATTATGTTTTCAATAAGAATCGGAACGTAAACACTGCTTGTCAATTGCCTGTAAACCTTTGATATTTCCGGATTTCTCCAAGTCCTATAATTTCACTCCGACCAAAATCGTTTCTACAGGAATTGAGCAATATTTTTGTAGAAACGATTTCTTATTACATGGTATAATTTATGAGTAGTTTAATAGGCTTTGCTTAAAAGGTTCGCCGGATGAATGGCCCGTTTTAAGTATCTTGTCGTACTTATAAAAGGGCCATATTTTTTCTAATATGGACCCTTCAAGCTCATACATAAATTGTTCATGGAAAGGAGTGCGGTTTTTGAATGAGTGAATTGCAAAAAGCATGGATTATGCAATTATTGACTACTCTTTCAGAACTTACGGATATACCCGAAAAAGAGAAATCCAACATCATAAAACGATTGCATTTTAAAAGAATAAATAAGAATGATCATTTTATCAAGGCCGGAGAACGGCCGGATAAAATGGCATTTGTTGCCGAGGGGTTGTTCCGAGTATATCATATATCTGATTCCGGCAAAGACAATTGTCTGGTGTTCAGGGAAAGCGGCCGTTTTCTTTCCGCTTATAATTCTTTGCTGGATAACACGGTTTCTAAATATTCTTTTCAGGCGTTGGAAGACAGTGTGCTGCTTTATGTAACATTGGAAGAATATGCCCAGCTGCTTGAGGGGGATGAATGCTGGCAGCGCATTGTCTCAAAATATTTTCAAATACTTTATATTGAGAAAGAGGAACGGGAACTTGAGATTCTCGGTGCTGATGCAAAAAGCAGATACAAAAGTTTTATCACCAAGTATCCTGAATTATCAAAACGAATTCCTCAGTACCATATCGCGTCATATTTGGGTATCACCCCCGAAGCTTTAAGCAGAATTCGTAACCGGTAAATTGATATAGGTCAATGACTTCATCAGATTTCCTGATTATAATACGGGAAGAAATGAGATGATGTTATGAAATACAAAGCGGAAATTTTTGATAAAGTTCAATACCTGTACGAAGAAACAAAGTTTAACGATCATCAGCTCCACTGTGTGATCCGATTCGATGACAAACTTGACATGGATATGTTGAGAAAATCAGTGATAATGCTCCTGCATGTCGTTCCGATTTTATCCTGTGTCTATCATCATAATAACGGCAGCGATTATTGGGAAAGTGTCGACCCGTCTAAATTTGAGAATGCG
>JBFWIW010000062.1:0-17345 GCA_050253535.1 Oscillospiraceae bacterium | reverse complement strand
TGAGGGGCCAAGTTCCTTTGCCAGGGATTTCGTTAGTCCGATGATCGCAGCCTTGGTGGATGAGTAGGCACTCTCGCAAGATGCGCCGGTTATGCCCCACATGGACGAAACGGTTATTATCCTGCCGTTTTTTTCATGTACCATGGAGGGGAGTGCACTGCGGCAACAGTTATAGACACCGTCCACGTTAACGGCAAACATATTTCGCCATTCCGCCGGCGTTATGTCGGAGAAAAGTCTCTGAAGCGCTATTCCCGCGTTGCATACAAGAACGTCGATATGCCCGATCTTCCTAAACATCGACTCGACCTGCCCAAGATCCGACACATCGGCCCGGACAGCTTCTCCGCCCGTCTCCTCTGCGAGTGCGAGGGCAGCTTTCTCGGAAATATTGTAGTTTATGACGACGTGGAAACCCGCGGCGGCAAATTTCCTTGCGCACTCCGCGCCTATCCCGCGCGACGCGCCGGTAATCAGCGCTTTTTTCTTCATATTTTCACTGCCTCCTTATACTTACGGAAGAATTGCTGAAAAGCCATGTCAACAAGTATTTTACAATGTTGAGCACAAAAAGTAAACAAACGCCGCTTAAAGATGCGTTTGAAAAATGGACAGACCAATCTTTACAAGTATTAAACATAATGAGTGATAAAATTTATTGAAAATATGTCGAAATGCCGATAAAGTGCATTGATATTTTTCTCAGCTTGTAATAAAATGAACACTGTTGAAAAATGGTGTTGAAATTTCAAAAAAAATAGCAATGAAAAAGGAGATATAAACAATGAAAAAACTTGTGGAAGGTAAATCCATCATAGTAACCGGCGGAGCGGGCGGCATCGGCGCGGCAAGTGTCAGAAGATTCGCCGAGGAGGGTGCGGCCTTCATTATGATCGTCGATCTCAATCTGGAAGCGGCGCAGAAAGTCGCTGACGAGACGAGCGTCAAGTACGGTACTGAGTGCGTCGCGGTCAAGGCAAATATTGCCAAGGAAGAGGATATCCTGAACGTGTTTAAGGTATACCTCGAAAAGCAGAAAAAGCTCGACGTTATGCATAACTGTGCGGGCATCGGCCGTATGATCTCCATGGATGATCTCACCTGTGCAAGCTGGGATCTTACGATGAACGTAAACCTGCGAGGTACGTTTCTCTTCTCCCGAGAGGCCATAAAGATAATGAAGGAACAAAAGAGCGGCCGCATTATAAACATGTCCTCCCAGGCCGGAAAGAGCGGCGGACTCGTAATAGGTATGGATTACTCCGCATCAAAGGGCGGCATACTTGCGCTCACGAAGTCGCTCGCCAAGGTGGCGGCACAATATAACATTACGGTCAACACTGTGGCCCCCGGCCTCATAGCAACCGATATGACAACATCCTTCGGTTACGATCCCAAGACTGTTCCGCTCGGCAGGATAGGTACCGCCGAGGAAGTGGCGGACGTCATCCTCTTTGCGGCTTCCGATTTGTCCAGATACGTGACCGGGGCATGCCTCGACGTAAACGGCGGCATCTCCATGTGGTAAAACCGGATTGAAAGGCCACATTTTTTTGACAGGCGAGGTTCAGGTCGGCAAAAGCACAATAATTAGGCGCGCTCTTTATGAAACGGGGAAGAGCGCCGGCGGCTTTTTCACGTTCACCGGGAAGCCTCGGGCGGATGGCAGCGCGGAAGTATACCTTCTTGCCCCGGATGACGGAGAGGAGACTCTTGCGCCTGAAAGTTGTGTCGGCGTTAGAACTGGGCGCGGACTCGGCTTCACCGCGTTACCAGAGGTTTTCGACAGGCGCGGAACCGAACTCATAAAGAGAGCCGCGGGACGCCAGATCATCGTTATGGATGAGCTCGGACTGATGGAAGAGGACGCGCCGATATTTAAAAAAGCGGTGCTGGACTGTATTTTTGGGGAAAAACAGGTAATCGGGGTTATTAAGCCGAAGAAGTCAGAATTTCTTGATGCTGTGCGTTGTAATCCCCGAGTTACGGTGATTACAGTGACTGAAGAGAATCGCGAAAGCGTTTTACGTTGCGTCATTGAATTTTTTAAATGAATACTGAAGAGCGGACTTCCCTTTTGGGAAGTCCGCTCTTCAATGTCAGTTTAGTCGGCATAATCGTGTTAATAACGGAATATCCAGCTATTGTGCTGTTTGTTTCAGGCTATCCTATGAACATCTGAGAGCAGTAGTTGCCGTCTGCACAATAACCGACACCGATCTGGGTGTAGCTGGGATTCAGTATATTCTCTCTGTGACCTGTTGTTGAATTCATCCAACCTTTAACGACTGTCTGCGGCGTTCTGTAACCCATCGCGATATTCTCGGCCGCCGCGCGGTATGTAAGGCCAAAGTTTTTTATCATTGTAAAAGGAGAGCCATAAACGGGGCTGTTGTGATCGAAATATCCATTGTCGTGCATGTCCTGTGCTTTGTAGCGAGCAATGCGCGACAGTTCCCAGTTTTCGGTCAGCGGTTTGAGTTTATTGTCCACACGTATTTCGTTCACAAGTCTGATGACCTCGGTTTCATAAGAGCGAACGGAGGTATCGACTGCCGGGATTTGCAAAACGTCGCCGGGATAAATGAGATTTGGATTTTTGATCTGGGGATTTGCTGAAATAATCTCGCTGACACCGACCTGATACTTGACCGCAATTTTCCACATCGAATCACCGGATTTAACGGTGTATGTTGATGCCGCGCTTGCGAAAGAAATAGATACAGCACATAGTAAACTAAAAATGACGGATGTAATGACAAAGCGCTTCTTTTTCACTGCAAAACCTCCTTTAAGATTTGTGCACATTATAAAGGTTTTGGTGATTTAGTTCAAATACAAGTAATGCCAAATCGCAAAAGTTAGTTATTATTAATAATATAAACCCAAGCCAAAGTAGTCACGGCCTGTTTGACGCAGGAATTGCAGCGATGAGAGCGGGCTTGCGTAAAAAATATATATGCGTTATATTTGAGATGGAAAGGGGGCGGCTGAATTGAAAAACTGTGAATTCTTCTCGAATACAAGCTGCGAATATTTTCCCTGCCATGAGACGGACGATAAGGAAAACTTTAATTGTCTGTTCTGTTACTGTCCGCTTTATGCCCTTGGAGAAGAGTGCGGAGGCGATTTTTGCTATACGAAAGAGGGAATAAAGGATTGCACCGACTGTATGATTCCGCATGTTCGGAAGAACTACGGCAAGATAGCTGAAAAGCTGTCAAAAGTGATAAAAGCAGATGATTTTGGCGCGGCGAAACGCCGATCAAAATAGTTCTATGAAAAGCTCACGGGTTAGTTTGGTACAAAAAGATGTTTTGAGAAATACTATCGCGCACAGAAAAAATTCCCGGGAAAACCCGGGAATTATTACAGTATTGATTATTATTCAACGCGCGGACGGAAATTGAGCTTTGTTTCTGATATTAAAATTCCCGTAAATATAAGTATGAATCCAAGCAAGAGCTGTATGTTCAAGACTTCTTTATGAAATACTACAGATACCGCTGTGCCAAAAACAGACTCCATCGTCATGATAACGGCGGCGCCGGACGGCGGTGTATATTTCTGGCCGAAGGTCTGGAGGAAAAAACAGGCCGCCGTACACATTATGGTGAGGTAGATCATACCGGCGATGGCGCCCTGCGGGATATTCGAAGGCATTGGCGAGGAGAGCAGCGCCCCCGCCCACGACAGGGCACCGGCCACAGCAAACTGAATCGCCGTAAGGATGACGACGCTGCAGGTTTTGACGGCTTCGGCGGTCAATATGATGTGTATTGCGAAGAAAAGGCCACAGACGAGAGTAAGGCCTTCTCCGAGCCCAATCGTCAAATTTTCCTGAACGGAGACTAACCCGACTCCGGTGACACAGATGACGGAGGCTATGATGTTGTAGATGTCCGGCCTCTTGCGATACAGACCCCAGCAAAGAAACGGAACTATTATACAGTATACAGCCGTGAGAAAAGCGTTCTTGCCGGGCGTTGTATAAACCAGTCCGAAAGTCTGGAATGTGTAGGCCGTAAAAAGACATGCACCCATAAAGGTACCCATCTTCAGGTGTCTTAAGTCAAATTTTTTGAACTCACGCCATCCGGCGATGAGCATTATTGCGGCTGCCCCAGTAAAACGAAAAGCAAGGACATAGAGTGTGGGGACGCTGTCAATTGTATTTTTCAGTACAACGAAGGAAGTGCCCCATATGAGAGTTGTTACTATAAGGGCGGACCTTCCCAGGATGCTGTTTTTCTTTTTTGGGGATACCATGTGTATACTCTCCTGAAAACTTACAAATAAAAAGCATAATCTGCGGCTTTTTAGCACAAAACAAACAAAAGACCGCCGGACGGCGGCGCGTTTCAGAAATCTCTTTGCTTAGCCCAAAGAGATCGGAATAATCATCGGGCAGGGCAGGACTGTTGTTCCAGCGGGCTGCAGCGGCGATAATATGCTGCCGCTATTATGATAACACAAAATGCCGGAAATTACATATGTATTTTGTAAAAATGACGGCCGTGGGGATTATGTTCCCGCGGCCGCATTTTTATAGTTATTGTAAATAAGTACTGAAGTTACTTCGCGTACTTTTTGCTCAACACGGCCTTTATTACGAAGAGAGTCGCTATCATGAGAGCTATTCCGAGGGGCAGGCAGATCCAGATGTTCTGCACAAATCCAGAGATTATGTAACAGACAAAAGATACGCCCGCAACAGTGATGGCGTAAGGCAGCTGCGTAGAGACGTGGTTAACGTGGTCACACTGAGCGCCGGTAGAGGACATAATGGTCGTGTCGGAGATGGGAGAGCAGTGATCGCCGCATACGGCGCCGGCAAGGCAGGCCGATATGCTGATAGTGAGGAGCTCGGAACCGAACGGAAATATAGCCACCACGATGGGCACAAGTATACTGAACGTGCCCCAGGAGGTACCAGTAGAGAACGCGAGACCGCAGGCCACGAGGAAAATAACAGCGGGCAGAAAGAAAGATAATCCGGCCGCGCTGCTCTCCATGACAACTCTGACGTATTCGGCGGCGCCGAGAAGACCGGTTATATTTTTCAGGGTGAGGGCGAAAGTAAGAATCAGTATTGCGGGAACCATCGCAATGAAGCCCTGCGGGAGGCACTTCATGGCATCCTTGAAGCTGATAACGCGCCGGCACATAAAATAGACGATGCTAAGTATAAGTGAAATTAGGGCAGCCCACGGGAGGCCCACGGATGCGTCACAGTTTTCAAAAGCCGCAAAAAAACCTGTGCCAGAACCGTCGAACATTCCGCCAGTATATAAAAGGCCGACAACGGAGAGTATGATGAGCAGAGCAATGGGGAGCACCAGGTCTATTACCCGGCCATTTTTGGACGGGGTGTCGGCATCGATACTCGCATAGGGACGGCCTTCCGTGGTATAGAGGTCACCGTTTAACATTGCGTTCATTTCATGTATGCGCATAGGGCCGTAATCCATTTTCATGATAATTAAGCCAATGATAAAGACAAAAGTCAGAATAGAATAAAAATTGTAGGGGATGGCTTGCACAAAGAGATTGAAACCGCTTATTTGGCCGTCAACGGCGGTGCCCTCGACGGCTGAGGCAACGGCGCACGCCCACGAGGAAATCGGCGCTATCATGCAGACTGGAGCTGCGGTCGCGTCGATCAGATAAGCAAGCTTTGCTCGGGATATTTTGTGGGCGTCGGTTAGGGGGCGCATGACGCTGCCGACCGTCAGACAGTTGAAATAGTCATCAATGAAAATGAGTATGCCGAGAGCGAAGGTAGCAAACATTGCGCCGGACCTTGTCCTGACATTTTTCTCCGCCCATCTGCCGAAGGCAGCGGAACCGCCTGCCTTGTTCATCAGTGCCACTATTATGCCGAGCAGTACAAGGAAAAGCATTATACCGCCGTTCCATGGCTCTACAAGCGAGGCGATTAAACCGTCGGATACGATTGTATCGAGAGCGCCGATGGGGTTGAAATTTGAATAAAACAGGGCGCCGGCTATAATACCGATGAACAGCGATGAATAGACCTCTTTGGTTATAAGCGCAAGGACGATGGCGATCAGGGGCGGAACGAGCCCCCAGAAGGTTGCGTACATGTTGCTGACATACTCCTCGCCGTCCGCCGCGAAAGCGGTGACCGACACAACGGAACACACCAGAACAAGCAGCAGGCTGAGCAGGGCAAGCTTCCTGGTTCTGAACTTCATATTTTTCCCTCCAAAATAATAAAGTCATGACAACAGCGAGGGCTGCTGCCATGACAAAAAACAGGCACATGGGTCGACAGCTCTCCACTAAAGTGACAGTCCGGCGGATATTGTCCGACGGCCCGGTCTTCGGTTTGCCAGGCAGCTCACCGACACCTCGGCGGCAACACCTTTCCGTTCCCTATGCCTGTCGTAAAATGGAACGTACTCTTTGCGTCCGCGCCTCTATCATAACTCATTTTATGACCTCATTATAATCGTCTGGAAGCGCTTGTCAACCGCAATTTGGGCTTTTTTGGGATTAAAATTATATTTTTGTCGAAAAAAATTATACCCCATGTGCTTTCAGGCGCGAGAGCAGCAGATAGCATGGTTTTAAAAGACATAGCGTACTGACGAAATTTCCCGCGCAGTGGAGAAGATCAAAAGGAATCCCACTCGCCCAGTAGGAAAGTGCCATGTGAACTCCACCAATGAAGAAATACGGTAGGGCGGAGAAAAAGCCGAACAGAAGCCCGTATACTCCCGAGATCGCTGCCCATATGAACCAAGTCCTGCAGTTCCGCATGGCGAGCGTGACAAATACGAGTAATGCCCATATATAGAGATAGGTGAACCACCATACTCCGAATCCGTAAATGAGCCCTTCAATGAGAACAAAGACATAGACGGAATACAGGGCGGCTCGTCCATAGACGAGCGTACAGCATATAATTAAAAAGGATACCGGTTCGATGTTCGGCAAAAAGGCAAAGCCAATCTGACCGGCTGTCATAATTGCGCCCAGAAGCGAGAGTACCACAAGCTCCCTTAGCGGAAGCGGGAATTTACCAGCCGACATTGAGGGTAAATTCATAGACGTCGCCGTCCGCTATAACGGTTGAGTCGACCGCGGTATCGACGTATTCACCGGATTTGGTGTAGCCCCACCACTCATTTTTGGATTCGTCGGCGGTATAGCCGTCCACAGTCGTTACCCATAGGCCATAGGTACCCTCCGTACCTTCAATAAGTCCCGCTTCCTCGAGGGCACCGCGTAAAAATTCCGCGTTGGTCGAGATAGGAAAAGTCTTTTCGGTGCCGTCCTTATGGTATACCTCGACGGTGATGTCTTTTTCGCCTGACGAGGGGCTGTCCAAAAATACAAAGTACACCCCGGCTAATACTGCGGCGAGGGCTATAAGGCAAATAACGGAGATAACAATGTTGCGTTTGGTTTTACTCATAAAAAAACCTCCCTGCGCGGACTGTAAGGCGCGCGGGGAGGTACGTATATCATGACACACAGTCTAAACGCGGCGGGAGACTGTTCCCTGCGCGGGCTGTGTTTCAAAATGCACGAATACCGGTGCTCGCGGCCTTCGATACCGGAAGCTTAAGAGAAAGCTCCCAAACGCTCAGGTCAGGTCTTCTGGCTCGGGTATCGCCGCCTGTTTCCGCCTTCCCGATCTCCCAGTGGCATTTTGGAAACAGACTCCTCCCTTACAGCGACGAGCTCGCGGGGGATTTTCACCCCACTTCCCTGCGCGGCAAAGCCGCGCCCTGAGCGCTGTCGGTTCATCCGACGCTATTTAATTTACGGACATCATAGCATATAGCTGAAAAAAGGACAAGACCAAAACGAAAAGGCGTCAATCCACAAAATACGCCGCTGCCTCTCCCTTTTCCATGTTGGAGGAGATAATGACGTCGCCGCATTCACGGTTCATAATATGGACGTTCGCAGGGCCGACACCGGAATCTATCTCGTGTTTCACAAAGCTTCCGTTTTCATAAGACACAGCGAAGATCGAACGGGTACCTCTTCTGCCGCCGCCAATAAAGGCGGGGACTCCTCCGAGTGTACCGCCCCAGATGACATGATAAAATTCACATATTTCGGGGTTCTCATAAATACGTGACCAACCGTCTCCCGACCTTTTGTAAATGCGGAAGCGGCAGCCGTGGAAAGGCTCGATGGTGGCGAGTTCATCTTCGCCGTCGCCGTCAATGTCGCAGAGGGCGAGGTCGCTGACCGGAAACCCGGCTATTTTTTCGATCGTCCAACCGTCACCGGATCCCCGCGGCGGTGTGACAGCCAGTATCCCCTCGCGGCAGCCGATGAGTGAACGGGGACCGGACTTGGTCTCCTGCCGCAGATAGCCATGATTTTTCCAAACATCGTCCTTCAAAATTCGCAGATCAGTGATTTCACGTTTTTCCTTATCCAGACGGCCCACATAGATCCTCCCGGGTGTGGACCAGTCCTCGACAGAATCTTTTTTAACCGCAAGCGTGCAGCCGATAAAAAACGCGCCGCAGGCGGTCTCCAGCACATCGAAACGGTGGATATACGGCAGATTGACTATGGATTTTAGCGCAAACCCGCCCTTACCGTCCGGGTAAGCCCAAGATATCTCCGCTTCCTCCCATTTGTAGATGCGGTAGAATTTAGTTATGGACAAGAATTCACCGCTGCCATTCCCGAGTGGGACGAAGCTCATTGTTCCGCCCGGGTGCTCCCATATTGTAAGGCGCTCGTCCAGTTTATCCCCGGTAAAGGCATAGCAAGGGCCGTCATCCTCCGTTGCTACAAGGGCATATTCTCTGCCGCTGATTACGAGAGAATTAACCGCATAGCAGCGGGGCAGGTCACAGAGGTGCTTCTTCGTAAAATTCATAAGCTCATCAGCCGTCCTCTCAATGAAAGACTTTATATCTGTCTGAAATTTTACATCATAAGTTGGACAAGGTAAAGTTACAAAAAGCTTGAAAGTCATCAATAACGTTGATATCATAAAACAAACGGTCCAAATGATAAAGGAGGATGGCGTATGCCGAATGTTAATGACATAACGAGAGAATCCTGGATACTTTCGACGTTTCCCGAATGGGGTACCTGGCTGAATGAGGAAATAGAGGCGACGGAGGTGCCTAAAGACAGCTTCGCCATGTGGTGGCTCGGCTGTGTTGGCATTTGGCTCAAAACAGCGGCAGCGGAAATCTCCATTGACGCGTGGTTCGGCGTCGGCCGCCGCGACAGAAAGGAACGCCCCGCCGTCCCGGGGCACTCGCTTGCGCGTATGTCGGGGAGTCCCACTATGTGGCACAATCGACGGGTTACCCCTATAGTTTTCGACCCATTCGCAGTAAAAAAAGTCAGCGCCGTAATGGCTACCCACGCGCATTCGGACCACATCGACATAAATTATGCGGCCGCAGTCCTTAAAAACTGCAGCCAGAGTGTAAAATTCATCGGCCCCAAAACCGCCACAGACTTGTGGACGGAGTGGGGGGTCCCGGCTGAGCGATGCGTAACAGTCCGCCCCGGCGATTCACTCACAGTAGGCGATATCGATATAACTGTCCTCGAATCCTTTGACAGGACGGCACTCATAAACCCACCCCCGCTCGGCCCCCTGGACGGAACGCCGATTGCAGACCTCGACGAGAGAGCTGTCAATTACCTGCTCAAAACGCCGGGAGGTAACCTCTATCACTCCGGCGACTCCCATTATTCCAACTATTTCGGAAAACACGGCCACGACCACGATATCGACGTCGCGCTCGTATCTTTCGCCGAAAATTCCATAGGCGTACAGGATAAGATGACCTCCGCCGACGTTTTGCGCGTGGGCGAAGATCTTGGTGCTGAGGTAGTCATCCCGCTCCACTACGAGACGTGGACGAATTTTGTCGCTGATCCCAGGGAGATACTGGAGCTCTATAACTTTAAAAAAGATGTTATGCAGTATAAATTTAAGCCCTTTATATGGCAGCTCGGCGGAAAATATGTCTATCCGCAGGACAAGGACCTCATTATGTACCACTATCCGCGGGGATTTGAGGACAGATTCACGGTGCCGGTAGAGCTTCCTTATAAATCATTCCTTTAATACTGCGCCATTATAGGAATATATGGTATGCTATAGTCAAAAAGGATGATATGGAAGAGGTTTAGCCGCCCTGTCGCCGGTTGTTTCTCAATGTTGTCGGTATGCGAGGGAACTGAGAGAACTTGTTTTGCGGAATTTGAGGAGGAAAAAATGAAAGTCATAATGTTTAAAGGTACTTCGGGCACCGGAAAGACGACAACGGCGGAGCGTATGATAGCGGAGTTGTGCCGCCGCGGATACTCGGTCGGCTCTGTAAAGGATATCCATGCCGAGAGCTTTTACGCCGACACGGAGGGGACAAACACCGACCGCCACAGAAAAGCGGGTGCAAATCCGGTTACTGCCCTTGGCAGACACGATACGTCTGTGATTTTCGGCGGAACGGTGGATATCGAAAAGCTCCTAGATATCTACACGACGGACTATGTTGTCCTCGAGGGTGACAGCGGCGCAAACTGCCCGATAATCATAACAGGTAAAACGGTGGAGGATCTGGACGAGAAATATAACGGCAGGGTGATAGCGGTTTCGGGCGTGGTGTCTGAAAAGATAACGAATTACCGTGGCCTTCCGATTATAAACGGGCTCACGGACATCGAAAAGCTGGTGGATCTTGTGGAGGAGAAGACGCCGGAGCGCATGCCGAATTTCGCGCCGGACTGTTGCAGCGGCTGCGGCGGAGACTGCCGAAGTCTTCTCGAGAGGATGCTGCGCGGGTATGCAAAGCCCACGGACTGTATACTTAAAAATGGGCGGCTGAGGCTTTTTGTCGGGGACGAGGAGATTAAGATGGTTCCGTTCGTTGAGAATATCGTCGGCAGTGTCGTCATTGGCGCAGTGAAGACCCTGCGCGGTTACAGGGACGACAGGGAGATAGTCGTAAAGGTGAGGCAATAAACAGAGGCTTCCGGGAAATAAGCTCCGGAAGCCTCTTTGTACAATTATGTATTTTAGCCGTTTACCTTTTTGTTGATAGACTTTATGCCGGACATGACCTGGGTACAGGAACTGTAGAGGTGACCCATATCATGATTGACGAAAATCATTTCGCAGCCTCTCTCGATCCACTCCTGGATCTGGGGTTCGCTGTAGCCGATGCAGGGAGCGAACGGCTTGCCGTGCGCCTTACATTTTTTTGCGATTTCGTCGAATGCGGCCTTGCACTCAGGGTGATCCGGGTTCGGCAGATGGCCCATTGAGGCGGAGAAGTCCATCGGCCCGATGATGAGAAGGCCGACACCCTCGACCTCTAGGATCTCGTCAAGGTTCTTCAGAGAGTCTATATGTTCACACTGGACGGCTACGACAGTCTCCTGGCTGATCTTTTCAACATATTCCTTGGCGTTTATGCGGCCGTAATCAATGGCACGGACAGGGCCGAAACCTCTGACGCCATAAGGCGGATAACGGCAGGCAGCTACGGCCTTTCTGGCCTCTTCAGCGGTATTCACCATGGGGAAAATTATTCCGTCGACTCCCAGCTCCAGTACGGATTTAACAAGCACGGGGTCATTCCAGGCAACGCGCACGAGAGTTGCGATGTCACTAGAGGATGCGCCGACTATAGCGCCGAGAAGCTCTGTTTTGTCGATATTGCCGTGCTCGGTGCAAATCCAGACGACGTCGTAGCCGGTTGCGCCATAGATCTCCGTTATAGTAGAGCCGCCCATGAAGTTGAGGGTGCCGACAACGAGTTCTTTTTTCGCCATTTTTTCCTGGACTTTGTTCCACTTGTACTGCATTTGATTACCTCCTTATTTTTTGATGCCTTAAAACTCCTGCTGGAGACAAAGATTGATTCAATTATACATGACGTGAGGGCAAAGTCAACGACGGGAAAGGTTGACATAATAATAATTGTAGAATTGGACAAAAATATGACCCGGATTTTGTCGCGGGTTCGACGTGAAATGGACGAGATAAGCATTCGGTTGACATATGGGCTAAATTTGGTGTACGATTATTTTTAACCGGAAAAACCTGCGGCGAAAGGATATACCTATGCACACATTAAAACGACTGTATTTCGAACCGACTTCAAAGTGTAACCTGAACTGCACCATGTGCTTCAGGCGGACGTGGTTTGACGAAACGCCGGGCGATATGACCCCGGAGACCTATAAAAATGCGCTGGATACCATGCCGGAGACCGTGGAGACCATATTTTTCGGCGGCATGGGAGAGCCGCTGTTCAATAAAGACATTGTCGAGATGGTCCGCCTTGCCGCCCTTAAGGTCCCGGATGTCCAGCTGCTTACTAACGCAACCCTTTTAGATGCGAATATGTCCCGTGCGCTTCTGGACGCCGGCCTCACCATGCTGTGGATATCAATTGATTCCTTTGATAAAGAGGATTACGAGAGTATAAGGGTAAACAGCAAATTCGACCTTGTGACAAGAAATATGAGGGCATTCAATGAGGCGCGCGCTGTCAAAAACAGCAGAATAAATCTTGACAGGGGAAATAAGTATATAAAACTGGGTGCAACATTCGTTGTCATGAAGAGTAATGTGGGTCAGCTTGGTCTGCTGCCGCAGTTCATGATGGACAATCTGGTGGACGAGGTCAACGTGTCGAACGTCTACCCATCAGACCCCGAGGCGGAAAAAGAATCGCTGTATTTAAACAGCATGAACGGCATGTTCGGCGCTAAGAAGGTATTGAGGGACAGACCGGTTATTTCGCTGCCGTACATGGACTGGAACACCGATATCGTCTGGGACAGTCTCAGGCCCGTCTTCTGCGACACATTACACAGCATATCTATTTCCGATACGCCGCTTTACCGCAAGACCGAGTACTGCCGCTTTATAGAGGACGGAATTGCTTTTGTCCGTTTTGACGGAGACGTCACGCCATGTATGGCGCTTCTGCACAACGGCTCGTCCGCGCTGCGCGACCAGAAGCGCATTGTGCACCACCACAGTTTTGGCAATGTGAACACAGAGCCGCTCACGGCGATATGGGAGAACAGGGCGTATTTTGAATTCCGCGAACGGGTGCACCGTTTTGACTTTTCACCGTGCATTCACTGCGGACACTGCGACATGGGCCTTGGAAACCAGCAGGATTGTCTTGGAAACGAGAGCCCGACCTGCGGCGGCTGTCTCTGGGGCGAAGGCGTCATCAGATGTCCGTGAAGAGCGCACGGTGAAAAATAAAAAATGTCTAATCTGTTTGGAAAGCGGTGTTTTAACATGCTGTTAAACTGCCTTTAACTTGACATAGGTGTCAAAAAAACGGTATAATTTACTCAAATTTTACAACTGCGCACAGAGGATGGCCTCAAAAGTCTTATGGCCGACAGTTCTGCCGGAACAGGGCTTGCTTTCTGTAATGAGCTTTTTTCAATGCGGTGGGGGATGCCGCTAAAAACTGATTCTGGAGGCACAAAATATGACCGATGGAATGAACTTCTGGAACATAGAGATATGGAGCTTTATCCTCATAATCGCAGTGCTGCTCACCGCAATGCTCCTGGCAAATATGTTGCGAAGATTCATAAAACCACTGCGGCGTTCGCTCATTCCGAGCTCGGTGCTTGCGGGCTTTATCGTGCTCGCGGCCGACAGAATATACGAGCACTATGCGGGTCAGACCATGTTCAGCGTAGCGACACTAGAATCACTCACATATCACGGCCTCGGCCTTGGTATTGTCGCGATGGCACTCAGAACGAACGTGCACCAGAACAAGCGGAGAGCCCGGCGCGATATTTTCAACACGAGCCTTCTCACGGTTACGACATATCTTTTACAGGCGTTAGGGGGCCTTGTAATAACGATAGGACTTTTTTACATTATCGGCAACTGGGCCGCCGCAGGTATACTGCTTCCAATGGGTTACGGGCAGGGACCGGGGCAGGCGTATAATTGGGGCATCATATACCAGACGGCTACAGACTATCTTCCGTTTGGGCACGGCGCAAGTTTTGGACTATCAGTCGCGGCGATGGGATTTATAAGCGCATCAATCGGAGGGATACTGTACCTCAATATTATGAGGCGCCGTGGAAAACTGCGCATATTCGCAAAGGATGCAGAGGAGATGGAAGATCTGTCTGCTGAGATGGTAACAGGGAAAGACGAAATACCGCTCTCTGAGTCCATGGATAAGCTGACGGTGCAGTTCGGGCTTATCTTTTTGACCTATGCGCTGGCATTTGCATTCATGTGGTATATTTCAATGCCGCTCGACAGGCTCGGCGGATTTTTTGCGAGCACAGTTAAGCCGCTCATCTGGGGGTTTAATTTCCTGACGGGCATGCTTTTTGCCGTGGGAGTTAAGTTGGCGCTGAAGTTCCTGAAGAAAAAAGGCGTCGTCAAGAGAGAGTATACCAATAACTTTATGTTAAACCGCATTTCCGGCCTTATGTTCGATATTATGGTTACGGCATCGATAGCTGCCATCGATCTCTCCGCTTTCCGCTACCGTGAATTTGTACTCCCGCTTATTCTGATCTGCGTCGCCGGCGCCGCTATCACCTACTTTTATGTGCGCTTTGTGAGCCGCAGACTGTTCCCGGACTACACTGATGAGGAATTTCTCGCGATGTACGGCATGCTTACGGGAACGGTCAGCACAGGCCTGATCCTTTTGCGGGAGGCGGACCCGCTTTTTGGTACGCCGGCTTCGGCCAATATGATATATCAAAATATCTGGGCCATCATCTTCGGATTCCCGATGCTCCTTCTTATGGGCTTTGTTGCGCGGAGCATGACATGGACGTGGATAACAACAGGGCTTCTTGTACTGTTGCTTTTTGCAATGGAGGTTGTCCTGTTCCGGCGCACGATATTCAGGCGGAGAAAGAAAAAAATTTGAATCTCAAACAGAAAGAGCTGCCCGAGTCGGGCAGCTCTTAATTTGTGTATAAGACTATTCTTGTGCTAAAACCAACCGTCGAAAACTTTATATTCAGTATCTCCGCGGACATATGTGAGGCCGCCTAAAGTATTGCCGCAGTTGATATAGCCGTAACCATCGTCAAATTTTATGGCCCTGTCGCTGAAGGTATTGGGGTCGGCCCCCGCTTCGTTTAGATCTGCGAAATTGTCAAACGCGTTATCCAGCGGGGAGTAGCCGGTGTAGAGAAACTGCATGGGCGTATTGGTATCGATATAGAACGCCTTTTCCGGCGTGCCGTTCTCGTCGTAGCGGTACAGGAGTACGGTTTCCCCGTCGGCACTGACCTGGACGGCGGCCCCGGAGCTGCCCTGTATATTGGTCGTACCCAGGCTTCTGTTCAGGTCGGCTGACCAGGTGATCTGCTGTTTGTTCAGATCGTATATAAACAGGCCAAAGTAGCCGTGGAACACCACGATATCGTCGTCTGCGTAGTCGAGAAACACGCCGACGCCTGTATTGGTGTTTTCCGAGAGCCCGGTTGGGGCGTAAAGCCTGATTCCCACATCGGTACTGGTGGTTGCGTCCGGATAACCGGACTCGCCGGTGTAGATGTCCCCGGCGTAAAAGCTGTCGGCTGTCGCATAGTTTTCGAAGACATCGGTGACGAATTTCAGGGCCACCTGTACGGGGTCGAGCCATTCGGCGCCGCTCCCCGCATCACAGGTGTCTTGGATTTCTGTATAGTACTCAAGTGCGGTCTTATCCGTTTTGGGCAGGGCGTAATAGACGAGCCCGTTCGCGTCCAGCCAGCGGTCAACGCACCAGATACCGTTATCTCCCTGCTTGACGGGCCGGGACATTATAAGCGTCCATGATACGTCCTTTGACCCGCCGTATGCCAGATATGGCCAGTAGGTCACGGCGACATGTTCCCCCGTGTATGTGTAAGCGCTCTGAAAGGCGGAGTCGTCATATGCCGTGAGGCCGTTTTGTGCCAGCATCTGCGACATCACGTAGTCCGAAAATTCGCTCTGAAGGGCGGAGTATGCCTCATATTGCTCCGTGGAACTGTTTACATCGGTTGGGAATTCGATGGAGTAGATGTAATTATCGTCCTTAGCGAAGTGGCGGACGCCGCCGCTCGCATCCGAGGTTACCCAGTAGTCCTCGAATTCTCCCGGGGTGTGGCGCACAATATTGAACATCCAGCCGCCCCACTCCGTAATGTAGCTTGCGGTCTGATAAGCTCTCATAAATTCGTAGTCGGACAGATTCTCCGGGGATTCCAGCGTGACGGTGTCCGCGTATGCCGCCGATATATCTAAAGTGATGCCGAGGTTCTCATAATGTTGTCCGGTGTCAGTCACGCTTTCCTGAGCCCCGGTGAAGGTACATCCTGCCGCGACTAGCGAGATGAGAAGTACCGCCGCTAGGGTGACTTTCAGCATTTTCGGTTTTTTTGCAATCATGAATATCCTCTCTTTTATACCTCTTTTTCCGGATGTCATAGTTGTAGCCCCGCATAACAGATCCGTAGGAGTACTGCGGGCGGAGACCATCTTTATAAGTGTCTCTCCATAGCTTAAACGGTTTTCCTCGCCGATTCTGAGAACCGTTCCCTCGTCGCAGGACAGCTCGCAGTCCCTTCTGGAGAGAGCGGCGGCTATCCAAACAAGGGGATTTAACCAGTGAAGGGAGATGGCGGCTCCCCGCACGAACGCCCACAAATGGTCGCCGTGCCTGTAGTGGGTCATTTCATGCGCTATGATGTGCCGCAGTTTTTCCTCCGAAGTGAATCTGTCCGGCGTCAAATATATTGCCGGGCGGAAGATACCGAACAGGCAGGGAGAGGGCAGTATGACAGCAACATAAACGCGGAGTTTGCACCCGGGAACCGCTACAGGTGTCCGCGTTTTTCTCAGTCTGCGGTAGAAAAACAGATTTTGCAGAATTAGCCATAATGCGATGGCGGCAGCGCCGAGCTGCCACGTTATAGTCAGTATTGACCGTATACTAATTTTCTCAGCAAGGTCTGCTGCAGAAGCGCTGCCGACCAAATCCGAGGGCTCTCCCGCAACGGCTGCGGCAGACTGGCCCGTTGTACTCAGGGCAGGCGATGCCTGCTGAGGAGAGACGGGGGCTTCGAGTTTCGCCTCCAGCCGCGTATTTATCGGATGTGTCATGTTCATGACGCTAACCGGGCTTTGAAAGAGCGAAAAAGGCATAAAAAGCCGCACTGCCACAAGTAACCACAGAGCGTATTCCAGCCGCAGGCTTATCTTCCCCCTCAACAAAAAACGTATTGCTATGATCACCAGTATAAGTACGGAGGAAGTCACGGTCGCTTCAAGCATCCCGGTTTGCCTCCCTCGCCCTGCCGAGTATCTCGTACAGCTCGTCGAT
>JBFWIW010000061.1:12936-17758 GCA_050253535.1 Oscillospiraceae bacterium | reverse complement strand
TTAATGTTGATAAACCAGAATAATTTCGGCAGTCGGCAGACTATTTAATTGTTGCAATTTTGCATCAGAAGCAATATAATACTTGCAAATATATAAATGCAAGGGGAAGTATTATGAAACAAATATCACAAGTCGCATCCGGCATCGCTCCCTCCGCTACGCTCTCGATTGATGCCCTGGCAAAGCAGATGAAGGCCGACGGTATAAACGTCATCGGTTTCGGCGCCGGCGAGCCGGACTATAATACCCCGGACCATATAAAGGCCGCTGGCATAAAGGCCATAAACGAAAACCAGACCCGTTATACGCCTGTTGCCGGTATCATCCCGCTGCGTAAGGCGATATGCGATTTTCTAAGGCGCGACTTCGGTTTGGCGTATAACCCGAATCAGATATGCGTATCCAGCGGCGCGAAGCACAACATATATCTTACGCTGCAGACGATTCTTAATCCCGGCGACGAGGTGATACTTCCCACACCGTACTGGGTTACTTATGAAGAAGCAATCAAAATGGCCGGCGGCGTGCCCGTTTTGATTGAGACGACCGAGGCCGACAGCTTCAAGCTTACGGCGGAGCGGCTCCAGGCGGCCATCACCGAAAAAACCAAGTGCTTTATACTTAACAACCCCTCAAATCCCACCGGTATGCTCTATACAAAAGACGAGCTCAAATCTCTTGCCGACGTTATCGTAAAAAACGATATCTACTGCCTGAGTGACGAGATATATTACTCGCTCGTCTACAGCGGCGAGTTTGTCAGTATCGCGACATTCGGCGAGGAGATCAAGAAGAGAACGATAATCATAAACGGCGTTTCCAAAGCCTATGCGATGACCGGCTGGCGTATCGGATTTGCCGCGGCAAACGAAGAGATCGCAAAGGTCATGACGAACTATTGCAGTCATTCCACGGGTTCCGCCTGTTCCATATCCCAATTTGCGAGCCTTGAGGCCATAGCGGGCGATCAGTCGGAAGTCTATGCCATGAAGGACGCGTTTGACGAGCGCCGGAAATATCTTGTCAGCCGCATAAGTGCCATCGAGGGGTGCTCCTGCCTTGAACCCGACGGCGCTTTCTATGTCTTCATGAACGCCAAAAAACTTCTGGACAAAAAGTATTTCGGCGAGATGGTAAACACGAGCAGTGAGCTCGCCGCGTCTCTCCTCAAAAACGGTCTGGTCGCAGTTGTACCCGGAAGCGCTTTCGGGGCGGAGGGTTATATCCGCTGGTCTTATGCTGTCAGTATGGAGAATATAAAAGAGGGGCTCGACCGCTTCGAAAAATTCCTCAAGGGCTGATTATCACTGAAATTTGTGTTATAATAGTTGGGCGCGTACTTAGCGCCCAACTTCCATGTTTTACGCAATATACAGGCGTACTTAGATGGAGATATAGTGACCGAAAGGAACGAGTATATGCAGACAGATACTTACGAGAGCCCACTGTCATCCCGCTACGCAAGCGCGGAGATGCTGCACCTGTTTTCACCGGACATGAAGTTTTCCACGTGGCGAAAACTGTGGATAGCGCTTGCCAGGGCCGAAAAAGAATTAGGCCTCGGCATTACGGACGAACAGATATCCCAAATGGAAGCCCACATATACGACATTGACTATGAATACGCGGCCAGGATGGAGAAGAAGCTCCGCCACGATGTGATGGCGCACGTCCATACCTTCGGTAAGGCGTGCCCGGACGCCATGCCGATAATCCACTTGGGCGCGACCAGTTGCTATGTCGGCGATAATACGGACATAATTTTGATGCGCGAGGGGCTTGTTATAATCCGCCGGAAACTCGTGAACCTTATATCTCGCCTGTCTGATTTTGCCGCAAAATATAAGTCTCTGCCGACACTCGGTTTTACACATTTCCAGCCCGCGCAGCTCACGACCGTTGGCAAGCGCGCAACGCTCTGGATAAACGAGCTGCTCATGGATCTCGACGAGCTTGATTACCGCATAGGCACGCTAAAGCTTCTGGGCTCAAAGGGAACCACCGGCACTCAGGCGAGTTTCCTGGAACTGTTTGACGGCGACCACGACAAGGTGAAAAAGCTGGATGACCTTATTGCCGGGGAAATGGGTTTCGAGGGGACAGTACCCGTGTCCGGCCAGACCTATTCAAGAAAGCTGGACGCCGCCGTCCTGGCGACACTCTCCGGTATAGCCCAGAGCGCCGGAAAATTCGCAACGGATATGAGGCTTCTCTCTCACCTCAAGGAGTGCGAAGAGCCGTTCGAAGGGAACCAGATCGGCTCGTCCGCAATGCCATATAAGCGCAACCCGATGCGCTGCGAGCGCATCTGTTCGCTTGCGCGCTATGTTATAACCGACGCGCAGAACCCGGCGTTCACGTCCTATAACCAGTGGTTTGAGCGTACGCTCGACGACTCGGCTAACAAGCGGATTGCGGTGCCGGAGGCTTTCCTCGCGGTCGACGCGATTCTGAACATTTATATAAACGTTGCCTCCGGGATAAAGGTCTATCCGAAGGTGATCGAAAAGCATATCCTTGAGGAGCTTCCTTTTATGGCTACCGAGAATATCATGATGAACGCCGTTAAACGCGGTGGGAACAGGCAGGAGCTGCATGAGGCCATAAGAGTCCATTCCATCGCTGCGGGAAAGACGGTAAAGGAGGACGGACTGCCGAACGACCTTGTTTCCCGGATAGCCGGTGATCCACTGTTCGGCCTTACGGAACAGGAGATACGCTCCGAACTTGACCCCACGGCCTATATCGGCCGTTCACCGGAGCAGGTCACGGATTTTATAGAGGACTGCATTAAACCCGTTTTGGTTGAATATGCCGATTTGCTGGAAGACAAAGCAACCGAACTCAAAGTGTGAAACTTTAAAAGTAAAAGAAGCGGCCCGGAAATCCGGGCCGCTTCAACTTGTAGAAAACCCCTGTTTTTCTACAAAAACGAGAGATAGTTCTCGGCTCTGTGGAGCCGCGCAAGGTAAGGCTTCCGCCGCGTATGTCGATTTTAAATCGATCATTCACACGCAATGCAATCTGTAAAAATTATTTAAGCGCATCGGTTACGTCATAATATATCCCTTCGTCCGAGTAGTCCGGGATGATTCCGAGACGCCAGACGGAAACGCTGTTTATACCGAATAGCCGCGCGAGCTGAACCTTTGCGGAGACGCTTCTGGCGTCTTCATACCAGAGGAAGCATTGCGTGCCGTCCTCGGTCGTATATGCAGCGTAAGGATTTTGATATGCCTCCGACCAGCCGATGACAGTATCTGTCTGCGTGAGGCGCTTGTATATCGTATCAGTTGACGGGTATGCGGGCGTCGGACTCACAAGCCTGCCGTCCGATATTTGCCAGGCCATGCCCTTAAAGCTTATCGCAAGCACAATTTTGCTTTTGTCGCCCACACCGGTGTCGGGGTCGGTTATTGCCTTCAGCGAGAGATATACGGAGTTAATAGGCGTGAGGGCCGCAGTCTTATAATAGGTGCTGCCCTCAAATCCGGCGAGACTCACGGTGTTGTAGTCGTGCGCCATGAGAATGACCTTGTCGGCAAGTCCGCCGATTGTCTTATAGTCGAAACCGTCGTAATATTCGCCGTCCAGAACCGGCTGTACCGTTATGTAAAGTGACTTTCCGAGGATATTGAGCTGTGCGGCAAGTTCCTCAAGAAAGGCATTCATTCCGGCTTTTGTTTCTTCACCCTTTAATCCCTCAAAATCTATCGTGACGCCGTCGTACGGATTATTGCCCAGCGTTTTATAAGTTGCCGTCAGCTCGTTTGTGATAGCGGCCACAGCCTGATTTCGCGCGCTTTCGGAGGTGAGCACCGATTTTGCCGTGCCGCCGACCGAGTCCATATAGACCAAAAGATTTATTTTTGTGTCGTTTTTCTCAAGATACGAGACTATGCTCTCATAGGAATCGGGTATGTAATACGCGTTGCCGCCGCTTGCCGTCGTATTCAGATATGCGCCTTCATCGGCAGAGTAGGAGAGACGGCTCCAGCCGACACTGACGGCATCCATGTTGTCCGAAAGATAGCGCTGAGAGTACGAAGAGAAAGCGTAAAAACCGTGGTACCACTCGGTGCCGCTTTTGAGCTTTTCATAGATTCTGACGAGCATTGCGGCGGCCTCCTCGCGTTTCGCCGTCAGAGACGGAGAAAACGTAGTCGCGCTTGTCCCGTTTATCATACCGATGTCGTAGGCGACGGCTATGTAACCGCTGCTCGATGTGACGTCCGTAAAGGGGAGTGCTGCTGAGGAGAGGCTTGCGGCTATGCCCTGATATCCCAGCGCCCGCACAAGCATTACCGCCATCTCCTCTCGCAGTATTGGCTCGTCAGGCCGAAAGTCGGTGCCTTTGTCAAACGCGCCGTTGGAGAGGGCCGTCTCCACATAAGAGTAGTACCACGCATCGGGTTTAACATCTGAAAACGAAGCACCGGCGGGGGAGACGGAGTCCCACCCGAACATGCGGCAGATTATTGTAGCAAACTGCGCCCGTGTTATGGTGCTGCCATAGCCAAACTCGCTTCCACCGACGCCCTCCATAAGCTTATATTCTGTAGCCGAGGCGATGACACTCAGCGCCCAGCTGTCAGATGGGACGTCAGAGTAATCCGCGGCCAGTGCTGGGAAGGAAAGCAAAGAAAAACATAATATAACTGACAGCAGAATACAGATTTTCCGCTTCATATGTATCTCCTTATTAACAATAAAAGCCGCCTGAATTGACGGCTTTTATAATTTGCATTATTCGGCTGCCGCAATCCTCTTTTTCAGTCTGGCAAAGCGTGGTAGGCCATTTTCAAGCGCTCTCGACGGTTCA
>JBFWIW010000061.1:11185-12836 GCA_050253535.1 Oscillospiraceae bacterium | reverse complement strand
CTCCTTATTAACAATAAAAGCCGCCTGAATTGACGGCTTTTATAATTTGCATTATTCGGCTGCCGCAATCCTCTTTTTCAGTCTGGCAAAGCGTGGTAGGCCATTTTCAAGCGCTCTCGACGGTTCACCCTGTACAAGCGGAAGCGCGTATTCAATGAAATCTTCCGTAACGCCATTGCCCTCCGGGGTTATCCATTCAAGGGGAACTTTCTTTTCAAAGTTTGCAACGGAGGCAAGCGGTATAAGCACTGTGTTGCAGGCATATCTGCCGTTTATATTTTCACGTCGGAAGGCGACCATTTTGTCGGTCTCGCCTTCGATCGCGCTCAAAACAGCGGTTTTACCCGCCAGAAAAGCCTCGTCTATGTCGGTCTGGGAGGCCAGGTGAGCGCCGCAGCGCTGGAGGAGTGAGAGTTCAATACCGCGGACCTTGGCGCCGGTCTTTGTCTTTACTATGTTAGCCAGAGTCGAGGCCAGTCCGCCGAGCTGAGCGTGGCCGAAGCCGTCAGTAGCGGATGCCTTCGCCTCGGAGACAAAGCTGCCGTCGGAGAAATGGATGCCCTCGGAGACCGCGACAATAACCTTACCCTCGCGCTCATAAATTGTTGTAACGTCCTTTAAGAACTGTTCGAGGTCAAAGTCGGTCTCCGGAAGGTAAATGAGGTCAGGGCCGCAGCCGACGGTTCCGGCGAGAGCGGCCGAGGCGGCAAGCCAGCCCGCGTGACGGCCCATTATCTCAATGATTGTGACCATACCGGTGTCGTAGACGCGCGCGTCCTTATAGACCTCGGCGCAGGAGGTGGCGATGTATTTTGCCGCGCTTGCAAAGCCGGGACAGTGGTCGGTGCCGAAAAGGTCGTTGTCGATTGTCTTGGGAACGCCGATTACACGGCACTCGTAGCCGCACTTTGTCATAAACTTGGAAATCTTGTTGCAGGTATCCATGGAGTCGTTGCCGCCGTTATAAAAGAAGTATCTGACATCGTACTTCTTGAATATCTCAAGAATGCGCCTGTAATCGGTATCGTCCACGTCGGGATCGGCGATCTTGTAACGGCAGGAGCCAAGCTCGGAAGATGGGGTGTTCATAAGGAGAGCAAGCTCAGACGCATCCTCCAGGTCCATGTCGAACAGCGTGTCGTTTAGAACGCCCTTAATGCCGTTTGCCGCTCCGTAAACGTGGGTTATCTCGGGCGCGTCCAGCGCTGTCCTTATAACGCCGTACGCGCTGGAGTTTATTACAGCGGAAGGACCGCCGGACTGTCCGATTATGCATGCGCCTTTTAAAACTTTAGCCATTTTTCAGAATCCTCCTGATAATTTTTTTACCATGTGTCATAATAACATATAAAACAACCAAAATCAAAGCATTTACGTTGAAAATATTGCTTGAAAATCAGCCATTATATGCTAAAATATTGTTAATATTATATAAGGAGATGTTTCTCATGGCAATAGTAACCTCAAAAGAAATGTTTAAAAAGGCATATGAGGGCGGTTATGCGATCGGTGCCTTTAATGTAAACAATATGGAGATTATCCAGGGGATAACGGAAGCCGCTATGGAAGTACAGGCGCCTTTGATCCTTCAGGTTTCAGCAGGCGCCCGCAAATATGCAAAGCACGTCTATCTGATGAAGCTCATTGAAGC
>JBFWIW010000061.1:0-11085 GCA_050253535.1 Oscillospiraceae bacterium | reverse complement strand
TCCGACCTCCGCCTTGCCATGACGGCTGGTATCAGGCAGCACTTTATGGAGCACCCCGAACACTTTGATCCCCGTCAGTATCTCACAGACGGCCGCAACAATATCAGGGAACTTGTCAAGAACAAGCTTGTCAATGTCCTTGGCTGCAACGGCAAGGCCTGAACCGATTTTTATATAATTAAGTACACACCGCCAAAAGGCGGTGTGTACTTATTATTTTCGTATTTTGATTAAACTGCTGTACACGTTCTTTTCGGCGGGGTGCATTTTATTGACAATTATTATATAGAAAATTTACGATATGCCGGATTGACAGAATGCGACAAAAGCGTTAAAATGCAAACATATGAACAAGTGTTCATATGTTATTGTGAGGTGAGATAATGGCAATCGATGTTATTATAAATACGGAATCTGATGACTGCGAAACAGAGACTGTGCACGGCGACGCCGTGGCGGCGGTCAGAAAGGATATGCCGTCTGACGATGCGCTTGAAAAAACTTCGGACCTGTTCAAGGTATTGGGCGATCCCACGCGTGCGAAGATAATCCGCGCTCTGAGCATAGCGGAGCTCTGCGTGTGTGATATTGCCGAAGTGCTCGGGATGACGAATTCTGCAATTTCACATCAGCTCCGCATACTGAAGCAGGCGAGGCTCGTAAAGAACCGCAGAGATGGCAAAACGGTGTTTTACAGGCTGGACGATGACCATATATCTCAGGTATTCAGCATTGCTTTTGAACATATAAGCGAAGAATAGGAGCAGCGGTAATGGATAAAAAATGGTATTCCGCATTTTTTGCGGGTGTAAGAGAAAGATTTCGCGGGAGGAATCATGATCATAGCTATCAGGAACACGAACATCACAGCCGCGGTCACGAAAGCTGCGGAAAATCTTCCTGCGGCTGCGGGCATAACTGCGGTCCGGAGAAGTCTCCATTAATAGTGCTTATTCGTGTAGCGGCGGCGATACTGCTTATTATACTTGAACTGGTTTTGACGCTTTCAACTTTACTGTCATATTCATTCGTCATAGCGGCCTTCCTCATAGCGGGATACGATATCATTCTTTCGGCGATAAAGGGCGCGGCAGGGAAGGACTTTTTCAACGAGAAGCTCCTTATGGCCGTGGCCGGCATAGCGGCTATGATCATCGGCAAGACGCATGAGGCTGTAATCGTGATGGTACTCTCGCAGGTCGGTGACCTTCTGCAGGACAGTGCCGTCAGAAAATCCAGAAATTCAATAACAGGACTCATGGACATGCGCCCGGACAAGGTAAAACTCATGACCGAAGAGGGCACGGTAACAGTGCCCGCCGAAGATGTTAAACCCGGCGACATTTTTATCGTTTCTGCGGGTGAGAGAATACCGCTCGACGGCGTGGTTATATCCGGTTCGTCAGAGCTCGACACATCGTCTCTCACCGGCGAATCTCTGCCGAGGCCTGTTTCCGAGGGCGAAGAAGTGTTTTCCGGCTGCATAAACGTTTTTGGCGGTCTCAAGATCAGGGCAACTTCCATTCTTAAGGAGTCCACGGCACAGCGAATCCTGGATCTCGTCGAAAACAGCGACGATAATAACAGCAACACAGAGAAATTCATCACCAGATTCGCAAGGTATTACACACCTGCGATATTTGCTCTGGCGTTTCTAATAGGCGTTCCGCTGCCGCTCATTTTCAGGCTCGATTTTTCCGATTGGCTGTACCGGGCGCTTGTGCTTCTTGTCATATCCTGCCCATGCGCGCTAATAATTTCCATTCCGCTTACATACTTTGCCGGTATAGGCGGCGCCTCGGCCCGCGGTATCCTCTTTAAGGGCGCTAATGTAGTGGATGAGATAGCATCGGCCACAACCGCAATTTTCGACAAGACCGGAACCCTCACAACCGGGCAGTTCGACATTGTCTCAACAGAGCCAATCGGTATAGGTTCGGAAGACCTCCTTTTCCTTGCGGCATACGCGGAGGCCAGCTCGACACATCCGATAGCGCGCTCTATTGTTAAAAACAGCGGGGTGAGCGTCGACCACAAACACATTACCGACTTTCGTGAAAAGCGCGGGCGCGGCATATTAACGCGCCTTTCGGACGGCAGGATAATCATAGCGGGCAGTACGGAGCTGGTGGACGAACTCGGAATTGAGCACCCATTCGGCCACAGGGATTCCACATCCGTTCTGGTCTGTCTGGATGAAAAGTGCGTAGGCTGCATAAACCTCGGCGATAAGGTAAAGCCGGACGCTAAAAAGGCGGTCACAGATCTCATCTCGATCGGCGTTGACCGCGTAGTCATGATAACGGGCGACAAGCTTAGCGCCGCCCAGATGACGGCCGCGGAGCTCGGTATCCCGGAATTTCACGCGGAGTGCATGCCCGACATGAAACTTGCCAGGATAAAGAGCATCGTAGACATGCAGGGAGAGGGAGAAAAAGCCATATTCGTCGGCGACGGCATCAACGACGTACCCGTTATAACGGCGGCGGACATTGGCATCGCGATGGGCGGGCTCGGCGCAGACGCCGCAATCGAGGCGGCTGACGTAGTCATTATGAACGACCAGCCGTCAAAGGTCGCCGAGGCCATAAGTACGGCGAGAAGCGTAAGGCGTATACTTTGGCAGAACATATTCTTTTCGGTGGGTGTCAAAGCTGTCGTGCTCATACTCGGCATAGCGGGGATCGCCTCAATGTGGATGGCAATATTCGCGGATGTGGGCGTCGCGGTTCTGGCTGTCATAAATGCCATGAGGGCTTTCAACGTTGAGATAATGGACTTAAAACATATTTTCAATATGCTGAAAGCAAAATAAGCGCAAAAGACCGGCGTTTTAGACGGGGTATCATAGGCACAAAAAATATATTTCTTGCTGACTGATAAGCGAAAGCGGGATTTTTGCGACAGGCCGTACAAGGGCAAGCGGACCTGCAAACAGGTGGGAGCAAAGCTGTTTTTTGAAAAGGGCATTGAAGCCGATACGTTTTATTCCAATATCTCACCGAGTACAACAAGGTTTATTCCCGCCGATACCGGGCGGCGGGGAAGGAATACAGCGGCAGGGACTTGACCGGGGAGCAGTTCAAGTCCCTGCCGCTGTCAGCCAGGCCCGGCGGGATTATGTGGAGTGTAAAATCTCCGGTGAGGAGATGCTGGCGAGGATGCGCTTGAATTAAAGCCTGAGAAAAACAGATATTTTAGGATTCGTTACGCGCCTGCTTCTGTTCGTAGGCTATTCTCCCATTGTGCTTACCCTTTTGTTGATGTCGTCATCCCCATCCACAAAGGTAGCGCCTCCCATAACGCCGATCTTGTTGCCTTAGATATATATTTCCATATGCTGTTGACAGCGCCAGTCTAACATGTTAGACTATAACCAGTCTAAATATATCGACTGGAGGTTCCCATATGGATAACGAGATTGCACTTAGCAATGCGGATTATCGCCTGCTGGACATCGTGTGGGACGCGCAGCCAATCGCATCGCCAAAGCTGTGCCATCTTGCGGAGGTAAAGCTGGGCTGGAAACGCACCACCACGTATACAGTTATCAAGCGCCTGTGCGAAAAGGGATATCTGAAAAGCGAGAACACCATCGTGACCTCGCTCATCGGCCGCCAGCAGGCGCGGCGGGCGGAGGGCCGGCAGGTGCTTGACCACAGCTTCAACGGCTCTCTTCCCGAGTTTGTTGCGGCGTTTCTCGACGGCGGAACAGTGAGCGATAAGGAAGCCCGCGAGATTGAGCGGCTGCTGGAAGAGTACTGGAGGAAGCCATGATGGATGAAGCGATCAAGAATTTCCTCATGTACGAGCTGGTTTTCAAAATACTCAATATGAGTATCACCGCAACGTTTATGGCACTGGGGGTTATTTTTCTGCGTCTGCTGCTCAGAAGAGCGCCCAAATGGATATCCTACGCCCTTTGGGGCGTGGTGCTGTTCCGGCTTGTCTGCCCATTTTCCTTTTCCTCGGAGTTCTCCCTGCTGGGCGGCATCGGTGCGCCGTCGGCGGAGAGCGGCGTCGTGTCCTATATCCCTGAAAACCTCGTACACACGGCGACGCCGCAGGTGAATATGATCTTTTCAGGCGTCAATGATACCATTAACAGTTCTCTGCCGCAGGGAGAGGAGCAGCTGGTCGCCGATCCGTTGGAGGCTCCTGCGGCGATGGCGACCTGTCTATGGCTTCTGGGCGTTGCCGCCATGCTCGTGTACAGCGTTGCCTCTTACGTTCTACTCAAGCGCCGGTTATCCGACGCGACATTGCTGGAGGGAAACGTGTTCGAAACGGACGCGATTACATCCCCATTCGTGTGCGGCCTGATAAAGCCTCGCATCTATCTGCCGGTGGGTCTGCCGGCACCTGAACGCGGGTATGTCCTGCTGCACGAGCGCACGCATATCAGGCGGCGGGATTATCTCGTGAAACCCTTGGCATTCCTCGCGCTGTCCACGCACTGGTTCAACCCGGTCATGTGGCTGTCGTTCCGGCTCATGTGCCGCGATATGGAAATGAGCTGCGACGAGCGGGTGGCGCGAGAGCTTGACCCGGCCGGCCGGTCCGGATACTCGGCGGCGCTGGCTCGCCTTGCCACAGGACGGCCCATCTTGGCGGGCAGCCCGCTGGCCTTTGGCGAAAGCGGCGCGAAGGGGCGTGTCAGGAATATGTTAAATTACAAAAGGCCCACGTTCCGGGCGGTTGCCGCCGTGGTTATTGCCTGTGCCGCCGTCGCGGTGCTTTTGCTGGCGAACCCGGCGAAGACGCTGGAGCTTCCCGAGGCGGATGCCGTGCTGTCCATAGAGCTGGAGCAGTTCAACGAATATGAGAGCCTTGGCCCCGTCAGCCTGACGGACAGCGGCGACATGGAATCTGTTTTATCCGCCCTCTACGGGGCAAAGAAAGCGCTGCGGCAATCTGTAAACGATCATCCGATACAAAGCAACTATCTTGTGATCAGCCTTGATTGTTCAGAGGTACACAGAACACTTTTCCTGTATGCCGAGGGGAATACGTACTATATTGAAGAGCTGTATGTCGGGATATATAAAACCAACAGAGACACAAGCGTAGCGATATATAAGATATATAACATTGCGCTTAACAAAGATGCTTCCATACTAAAAAATGAAACCCTGCGCGCGGACTCTCCGAACGGCGCTTATGTTGCGGAGGCATACGGGACAAACACGGGCATCACCGCCGCCGGACTGTATCCCTATGAGGGCTTGCGCGTAATCCGAAAATCTGACGGAACAACTGTATGGAATGGGGATGGGTATTACAGCGCTGAATTTATATGGAGCGGCGACAGCAAGTATGTTGCCGTATACGGAGAAGCAAGAACCTGGGGGGAGTGCTTTATTGTTGATGCCGAAACAGGGCAAGTCATCGAGTTACCGGATATAAACATCGTTTCTGCACAGCTCGACGCTCAATCGCAGCCAGCCGACAATCGCCCCGACCCCATTTTCAAGGCAGTGGAATGGGTGAACGATACAACAATTTGCGTGGATTACCGCTGGATAGCCAAGGAAGGCGAAAAAGTAGTGTCGGGAACATATGAATATGATATTGGCAGCGGCAATATCGTGTCAAACACTTCCAAAATCAGTGATTCGCCCGGTTAATGCTTTTGATTGTCGCATTTACAGCGGCTGTATTTTATGGGTTATTAATTTTAAATATATCTAAGAGACAACGGTAACACGTCAAATCTAAAAGCCCCTCATTCTACAAATCTTTTAGGAATGAGGGGCTTTTTCCGTATTCAGTTTGCCTAATAGGGTAGGTTCACAACTTATCCTTGTGACTTCCCGGCTTTGAACGCCGGTCTTTTATTTTATCTTCTGTTTAAACTCGGACAGCGGAGAGCGTGCCGCCGCACTGCGAAGGTCTTCGCTTTCAACATGTGTGTATATCTCGGTCGTGTTGAGATGCTCGTGCCCCAGAAGCTCCTGAAGTGTCCTTATGTCTACGCCGCTGTGCAGCATTAAAGTCGCCGCCGTGTGGCGCAGTTTATGCGCTGAATATTTGCTGCTGTCGAGACCGGCGGCTGTTATGTGTTTCTTTACGAGGCTGTGTACCGTGGACTTGGATATCCTGACTCTGCGCGACGAGAGAAAAAACGCGCGGTTATCGACCGCTGCGATGGATTTCCTGATTAAAAGATAATCGTTAATGGCCCCTGCGCACGCGTCGTTTAAGTAAACGACCCGCTCCTTGTTGCCCTTTCCCACCACTCTCAGGCTGTCCGCCCTAATGTCGGCAAGGTTTAATCCGACGAGTTCGGAAATGCGCAGGCCGCAGTTTAAAAAAATCGTGAGTATGCAGAAATCGCGTTCTTTATTTGGCCCGTCGACGGAGTTTAAAAGCGCCATACTGTCATTAAGCGTTAGATAGCGGGGCAGCGTCTTCATCACCTTGGGTGAGTCCAGATCCGAGACGGGGTTTTCCGAAAGCTGTTTCGTCTTGACGGTGAGATACTTGTAATACGATCGTATGGTAGCGATCTTGCGCGCCCGGGCATTTGTACCCAGACCGTATTCCGTATCGCGGCTGTTTACGTGTTTCGCCTTGTCGCGCGCGAGGTATGAGAGGAAGTCATAGACATCCGAGAGCGTGACGCTCTTAACAAAATCAAGGTCAATATCCGAAATTGATATCTCCTCAAGCGGGGTTGCGCGCAGAGCCCTGCCTTTCTCGATTTTTAGATATCGGAAGAACATGCGGAGGTCAAGATAGTATTCGTCGACGGTTTTTTTTGAGTGGCCCTTTATCGTCTCGTGGTATGTGAGAAAACCGCGGATGACGGGGGGCGCTTCAATTCTGTAATCCATTATGACCTCCTTTCAGATTATGCGCCGGTGACTGAGTACCAGTTTTTTGAGCTTTGTATAGAAGATACACAGTGATATGGTGACAATATAGGCAAACAGAATCCTAAGAAAGAACCTGCTCCCGATGGAAGAAATACCGGCCTGCGTCATTTTGTCGTTAATAATAAAGATTGTGAGCGGATGAGCCAAGTAGACGAGGTAGCTCGACACATCGATATCGCTTATGAGCCTGAGGCCGCGTTCCGATTTTTTTGTAAAGATCAAAAACACAAGAAGGGAGAACGGTATCGCTGTGAGGCAGTAGCCCATATGGACATACTCGAGAGCAGGAAATCCAGCTCCCCGCGCAAAAGCAAAATAACTCGTTATGGTTTCGGCAAGGGCAAATAATATGAATACATCTATGAAAAGGGCCCGCTTACTGATGAGCACTTTTTTAATATTCTCATAATAAAGGCCGGCGTAGCAGCCGGATATCCAATAGACGAGCCAGCTTGTAAACAGTCTGTCGTTAAACGGGAACTTACCGACGGGTGAGAGCGCCGGTATCAGATCCGGCAGAAACTTTTTGCAAAGGATCGTCAGCAGAAGTGACACGGGAATAAATATTTTGGGGTCCAGCTTTTTTACGAGCGCCATCCACAACGGCGCAAGAAGGTAAAATTGCACAATAATAATAATAAAATACAGGTGGCTGACAAGGTCGCCAAACGCCATATGGCTTAGGAGTACGGGCAGGCTGAAACTGAAATAGCCGTGACGAACGAAATATAAATAGTATATTGCCACCCACAGGAGATAAGGCAGGACTATTTTTGAAAAACGCGAGAGATAGAATTTCCCGTAATCGATGCCGTTTCCCTTGTTAAGAAACAGCTTGAGTCCTGACAAAAATACAAAGCACGGCACCGCGAATGCCGACAGCCTCCACGGCAGCATGACTGCCAGATACTGCCAGCTGCCCTTTTGCAGTTGGGTAACCGGTTCGGATGAGACGTGGATCAAGATAACTAATAGACAGAGGAGAACGTTCAGATAAGATAGTTCTCTGCGCCTCTTGTTTTTGGATTCAGGACACATATTGTCACCGCCGTAATGTATATGTGCATAAAATAACACGTTTTATCGTTATTTACAATCCTTGCCGGTTATTATTGGCTTATAAAACCAGTCACAAGCTTTTAAAAATATTATTTCAGGATGGTTTTGCACTCTTTTTTAGCAATTAAAACAATAATGACCGCACGGCAATTTAGGCCGTGCGGTTAATTTAGCTTATTCAGGTTCACCGAAAACTGCGGCAAAGTCCCGCTATACAGGCAGTATCTGTATATGGCCGATACAGTTTATTGTTTATGTCTGAGCAGCACAGAAAGAGACTGCGGCATCGGCCGCGCTGGCGGCGTCCGGGGTGTATCTGTCGGCGCCGATCTGACTGCAGAACGACTCGGTGACCGGCGCGCCGCCGATCATTATTTTCACCTTGTCGCGGATTCCAGCCTCGCCGGCTTTAGTGACGACATCGCCCATGACGCCCATGGTGGTAGTCAAAAGTGCGGAGCAGGCGATTATCTGGCAATTCTCGTTTACAGCCGTCTCAATAAACCTTTCGGGGGCGACGTCGGTGCCGAGATCGATCACCTCAAGGCCCTTTCCCTCCATCATCATCTTTACAAGGTTCTTGCCGATGTCGTGCAGGTCGCCCTTAACAGTACCTATGCAAACCTTGCCGCACGCCATCACCCCGGCCTCTGCCAAAAGCGGCTTTAAGAGCGCGGCACCCATATTCATAGCGCGAGCGGCAACCAGCACCTCGGGGACAAAGACCTCGTTGTTCTTGAATTTTTCGCCGATTATGTTCATACCGGAAAGAAGACCTTCTTCAAGTATTCTCTTTACGGAGATTCCTTCGTCAATGGCCTGCTGCACAAGTTCTTTGACAATTTTTGCTTTACCCTTTTGAAGGTTTTCGGAAATGTCGTTTAATATGCTCATTTTGAATCCTCCAGTAAATGTTAACATTTGCGCATGCACGTTTCATAACACTAATATAACTCAAAAAGTATCGATCGCCTAGTATAAATTATATAACTTTTGTACTTTCTTGTGTACTTCTGATTTTTCCATTGACCGCATATGAATTTTGGACTATTCTAAAAACGGGATAAGAAAGTACCAAAAACGTTGAGGACAGCATAACTCGGAGGTGGTGTTTTGCAGACAAATACTGAATTTGATCTTAAGCTGGCGACGGAATGCGCCGCTGCTTTTGCTGCTTCTTCAGACCTTGGCTGCGTAGTCTCCGATACGGCGGGAAAAGTGCTGTTTGAGGCCGGATACGGCTGCGCTTCCTGCGGGATGTGTCTGGCGGCGGGGCAGATAAAAGACAACTGCGTGCGTTCTCATATTTATGGGATGACAGAGGCGGAGCGCTTTGGCGGCAAGTACATATATTTTTGCCCGATGGGCCTTACTTGCTTCGTTTCTCCCATACTGGGCAGCGAGAGGAGCGCAGCGAAAATAACAGTCGGCCCGTTTTTGATGGTGGACAGACAGGACTACATTTCCTGCGACCTAGTCGAGCGCCTGCAGCTGAAAGTGCCGCTTCTGGTAACTGCTGCTGATGAACTTAAAAATGTTCCGGTTGTGGAAACGGAGAAGGTTAACCGGCTGTCCACGCTCCTTTTCATGGCCGTAGGCTTTATGAACAATGTTTCGGCCGCAAACCGTATGCTTGACACCCAGGAATCCGACGCCGTCAGAGGGCAGATAACTTCATATATCATGAAACTCAAGGGAGAAGATGAGGTGCCGCCTTATCCATTTGAGACGGAGCGCGCGCTTTTGCGGTCAATTTCTCAGAGCAACAAGCCGGAGGCGCAGAGACTTTTAAACGAACTCTTCGGACATATATTTTTTTCGTCGGGGGGCAATTTTGAACAGGCGAAGTCCCGCGTCTATGAATTGCTGGTTTTGATATCCCGCGCGGCCATCGACGCTGGCGCTGAGCCCGATGGGACGCTTAGTCAGAGCCACCGGTACATGCAGGCTTTGCACAGACAGAAAAATATTGACGATCTTTGCTTCTGGCTGAAAGGCGTAATGGACAGTTTCATGGACAACGTATTCGAGTTTATGGACGTCAGGCATTTGAACATGATACACAAGACGGTACAGTACATGCGTGCGCATTACGCTGAAAAGATAACGCTGAATGTTATGGCTGAGATGGCATATCTTTCACCGGCATATTTCAGCAGAGTATTTAAAAAAGAGACCGGGCGCACCTTCAGCAGCTATTTAAACCTCGTACGAATCGAAAAGAGCAAGGAAATGCTTCTGCATATGGATCTTCGGCTTACAGACATTGCCCTCATGACCGGGTTTGAGGACCAGAGTTATTTTACAAAGGTGTTCAAGCGGGTGACAGGACTGGCTCCGCTGAAATACCGCGAGTCGAAGGGCGTTTTTAAAACAACAAAATAACCGGCAGCTAAACCCATACCCTTTCAGTCACTGCTTTTGTGAGCAGGGAATAGTATATAGAGGGCGTACTTCATGCTCTCGGAATTATGAGTGAAAGGATAACCGGTATGGATGACAGAAATCCAAAAGATCCGGCTTTGAGTATATATAAATGCAGTTCAGCTGACCCACCGGCATGTTACTGTCCGCTTGCAGACCCATCGGTATGCTGCTGTCCTCCCCCCGGTCCTGAGGGGGCCTCTGGGAGTGCTCCTGAATGTGCATGCGTTGCGCAGATGCGAACGCTATTGCAGCAATTTATCACGGTTTACAGTACTGAAAAGATGACTGTCACCGTTGACTGCGGGGACGAATTGAGCGGCAGGCCATACGCTTTGTTTAAAACGCCGAACACAAATCCGAATGCTGGACTGTTCCAGCTTGCGGACGAGAATGGCGTTCCGCTTGAGGCGGTTCCTGTCTGTCATATAGCGGCGGTGCATATCAACAACGGTGTCTACAAGGATACACTGGAATATGTTCAGGAGCCTGCGTCCCTGCCGGAGGGCTGCGGCGCCGACTGTTTTAAAGCGATACGCAGTTTAATTCCCGCAGGGACTGAGCGTGTCAGCATCAGAGCCGGAGGCCGTACCTTTGGTGAGGGGACTGTAAAAAAGAGTGAATACGGGGTCGCCGTGCTTGTCGGGCCGAACGATTCGGATCCCGTCTTCATATCAATCTGCAAAGCCGAAATAATAAAGATATAAAAACCGGGCGCTCCAAT